>JASLJL010000138.1 GCA_030152405.1 Gordonia sp. (in: high G+C Gram-positive bacteria)
GGTGCGGCCGTTGCGACCGATCACCTTGCCGAGATCCTCGGGGCTCACGTGAACCTCGACCATCCGGCCGCGACGGCCGGTGATCAGATCGACGCGAACGTCGTCCGGGTTCGAGACGATCCCGCGGACCAGGTGCTCGACTGCGTCAGCGACGACAGTGCTCACGCCTGAGCCTCAGCCTCGCCGGCTTCAGCGGCCGGAGCCTCTTCTTCAGCCTTCTTGGTCTTCTTCTTGGCGGTGGTGGCAGCGGCGACCGGCTCGTTCTCAGCTGCGGCCAGCGCGGCGTTGAACAGGTCCTGCTTGCTCGGCTTCGGCTCAGCGACCTTCAGGGTGCCCTCGGCGCCCGGCAGGCCCTTGAACTTCTGCCAGTCACCGGTGACCTTGAGGAGAGCCGCGACGGGCTCGGTCGGCTGTGCGCCGACGCTCAGCCAGTACTGGGCGCGCTCCGAGTCGACCTCGATGAGCGACGGCTCTTCCTTGGGCTGGTACTTGCCGATGGTCTCGATGACGCGGCCGTTGCGGCGCGTGCGAGCGTCGGCGACGACGATGCGGTACTGGGGGTTGCGGATCTTGCCGAGCCGCGTGAGCTTGATCTTGACAGCCATGGAAGGCTCCTTCGTCACAGCGCAATTCAGCGACCCACCAGTTCAGTGGGCCCGGTTTTGCGATCTCTCATGGGGTGACCGCCGGTCGGCCGTGGCCGGTTCCGGCGAACCAGCTGTCCATTGTGCCAGAGCCGGCGGCGCGCACCCAAACCAGTAGCCGAGAACCTTCTCCAGGTACCGTTTCAGACACACATCGACGGCCGACCGGGCTGCCGAACGACCGCCGGAGACCCGCTTCAACCATGCTGCACGCACTGTCGCTCGCGTTCGTCGACTCGGTCAATGTGCTTCTGATCGGCGTGCTCGTGACGCTCGCGATGATGCTCGCGCCCGGCAGCTACCGGCGCATCGTTCCACTGTTGCTGATCGGCGACTGGCTGGGCGTGTTCGTCCTGTCAGTGTTGGTGATGCTGGTCTTCGACGGCCTTAAACCCCTGGTCGACGCCGTGTTGAACTCGCCGACCTTCGGCATTCTGCTGATCCTGACCGGAGTTCTGACCGCGTACTTGACGTGGCGCGGCGGCGATTCGTCCGGGCTGATGGACAAGATCCTGACCCCGTTGAAGTCGCCGTCGCCCTTGACACTCGTGGTCGGCTTCGTACTCGGGGTAGTGCAGTCGGCGACATCCGCCCCGTTTTACGCGGGTCTCGCAGTGCTGTCCGCTGCAGATTTCCCGACCGTCGAGCGCTACATCGGCGTGTTCCTGTACGCGACGGTGGCGCTGAGCCTGCCGTTCCTCACCGGCGTGGCACTCGTCGCCGTCCGCGCCCGCCCGCATTGGTGGATCGGCCGCGTCTTCGCCTACGGTCGCCGGAACCAGGAGACCGTGGCCCGCGCCGCCGGCTGGTTCGTGACGGTGCTGCTGATCGTGATCGGCGTCGCGCAGATCGTCCAGCAGGCGTAAGGTTCAGATCTTCTCGCCACCGCAGACGATGTGGAGCGGACGGCGGAGGGTCGAGAGGTCCTCTGCGGGATCGGAGTCGAGCACCAGGAAGTCGGCGCGCGCGGCGTGGACGATCCCGGGAGCGCCGAGCCAGTCGCGCGGGGCCGTCGACGCGGCGGCGAGAGCCTCAAGCGGGCTGAAACCGATGCCCGTCAGCGCCTCCACCTCGTCGACGATCCGACCGTGCTTGATGGTGCCACCCGCATCGGTGCCCGCGTAGATTCGGACCCCGGCCTCACGCGCCCGAGCGAACACCTCGTGGCGACCGGCATGCAGGGACAGCATGTTCTGCTTGTACTTGGGGAACCGATCGGCGCCCGCGGCGATCTCCGGGAATGTCTCCAGCTGGATCAGCGTCGGAACCAGAGCGATGTCGCGTTCCACGAGTTGATCGATCAGGTCCTCATCCAGGCCGGTGCCGTGCTCGATGGAATCGAAGCCCGCGGCGATGATGTCTGGGAGCGCTTCGGCGCCGAAGACGTGCGCGGTGATGCGTGCACCGTTGGCGTGTGCGGCCGCAACCGCGGCGTCGAGCTGGTCGCGCGACCACAGCGGTGCGAGATCGCCGACTTCGCGGTCGATCCAATCGCCGACCAGCTTCACCCAACCGTCGCCCGCCCGCGCTTGTACAGCCACTTCGGCGGCCAGCTGGTCGGGATCGTCCAGCTCCACGCCGTAGTCGCGCAGGTACCGCTTGGGTCGGGCGATGTGCTTGCCCGAGCGCAGGAATCGAGGCCCGTGCGCATCGGCGTCGAGTGGATGAGTGTCCACGGGCGAGCCGACCTCACGAATCAGCATGGTCCCCGCGCGCAGGTCCTCCGCGGCGAGCTCGCGCGCCCGTTCGATGGTCACGCCGAGTCCGGGTGCGATCCCCACGTGGTTGTGGGCGTCGACCAGACCGGGAACGATCCAGCCGCGCGCCACCGCCACGTTGGCGCCCTCGATCGGTTCGGCAGACACGACACCGTCGTGCATCCAGAACCGAATCGGTTCACCGGTGAACGGGTCTGTGCCGTTGAACTCGAGGGGCGCGTTCATGGACTGCGTGAACCTACTTCTTCGGGAACTTCAGGTTGTTGAGGTCGAGGCCGTCGAGCCCCGGCGGCAACTGGTCGAGGCCGGGAGGCATGTTCGACAGGTCCATGCCCGGGGGCAGGCCCATGCCCGGAGGCATGCCGGGGAAGCCGCCGCCCCGCATCGCCTTGGGCGGCGTCGGTCCGCGACCCTTGCCCTTCTTGCCCTTGGCGCCCTTCTTGCCCTTACGCGCGTTCTTGCGCATGCCTCCGCCGCCCATCATGCGGCCGGACATCTGCGACATCATCTTGCGGGCCGCGAAGAAGCGGTCCACCAGCTGGTTCACGTCGGTGACGGTGACACCGGAGCCCTTGGCGATGCGGATGCGGCGCGAGGCGTTGATGATCTTCGGGTTGTCCCGCTCGGCCGGCGTCATGCCGCGGATGATCGCCTGGATCTTGTCGAGCTGCTTGTCGTCGACCTGCGACAGCGCGTCCTTCATGTCGCCCGCGCCGGGCAGCATGCCGAGCAGATTGCCGATCGGACCCATCTTGCGGATCATCAGCATCTGCTGGAGGAAGTCGTCGAGGGTCAGCTCGCCCTGGCTGATCTTCTCGGCCGTGCGCTGGGCCTCGGCCTCGTCGAAGTGCTGCTCGGCCTGTTCGATGAGCGACAGGACGTCGCCCATGCCCAGGATGCGGCTGGCCATGCGGTCCGGATGGAAGACGTCGAAGTCTTCGAGCTTCTCGCCGGTGGACGCGAACATGATCGGGCGGCCGGTGATCTCGCGCACCGAGAGTGCGGCGCCGCCGCGGGCGTCGCCGTCGAGCTTGGTGAGCACGACGCCGGTGAAGTCGACGCCTTCGGCGAAGGCCTGCGCGGTGCTGACCGCGTCCTGGCCGATCATCGCGTCGAGGACGAAGAGCACTTCGTCGGGGCTGGTGGCGTCGCGGATGTCGGACGCCTGGCGCATCAGCTCGGCATCGATGCCGAGGCGGCCCGCGGTGTCGATAATGACCACGTCGTGCTGGCGGGTCTTCGCCTCCGCGACACCGGCCTGAGCCACCTGAACGGGGTCGCCGGAGCTGACGCCGAGTGCTCCCTCGCCGCCGACCGAGGTGCCGGGGTGCGGCGCGAAGACGGGGACGCCCGCACGTTCGCCGACGATCTGGAGCTGTTGGACGGCGCCCGGTCGCTGCAGGTCACACGCCACGAGCATCGGCGTGTGGCCCTGCCCGGAGAGCCATTTGGCGAGCTTGCCCGCGAGGGTGGTCTTACCCGCACCCTGCAGACCCGCGAGCATGATGACCGTCGGCGGCGTCTTCGCGAGCTGCACGCGACGCGTCTCGCCGCCGAGGATGCCGACGAGTTCCTCGTTGACGATCTTGACGATCTGCTGTGCCGGGTTCAGTGCACCCGACACCTCCGCACCCTTGGCTCGCTCTTTGACGTTCGCGATGAACGAGCGGACCACGGGAAGCGAGACGTCGGCCTCGAGCAGGGCGAGCCTGATCTCGCGTGCGGTCGCGTCGATGTCGGCGTCGGTGAGGCGGCCCTTGCCGCGCAGGTCCTTGAGGGCACCTGTCAACCGGTCGGAGAGGGATTCGAACATGTCACCATCCTTCCATGCCGCGCACGGAGCCCGCCTCCCGGATCACACGAGTCAGTTCTCGAGGACCAGTCTGTTCAAGAGCTCATGGCGGAACCGGCCTGTCCCGACCGAAAGCCTGTAGCTGCCAACGAGGTGCATCCGGTGAACGTCGCTGCCGCCAGTTTGGACGCAGAGATGCCCCGGCCTTTGTGCCATTCGATCCGGTCCGGATAGATCGCCACGTCGGCGTTCTTTCCAGAGATGTGCGATCCGAATCTCATTAGCGTGCCATCGTCGTCGACCATCCCAGTATTTCGTCCAACCAGACCACAAACGAGGTGTTCGACGACAGACGAGGCATACATGCGTGCTTCGTTTGTCTTTGAACACCTGGTTTGTGAACGGCGTTACGGCAGGCTCGTGCACACCGCGAGGACCGACGCCGCGATCCGTTCCCGGAAGGCCGACGACTCGTCGGGAAGGACCACGGAGAACGTGTCGACCGCCGTCGCACCCATCGTCGAGATGGTCGCCCAGGCGACGTTCACTCCCGCCGCGTCGAGTTCGGCGGTCACCCGCGCGAGGAGACCTTCGTCGTCGCGGGCGCGCAGCTCCAACAGGTCGCGTCCCTTCTCCGGGCCCGCGAGCCACGAGACACGCGGCGGCGGGAGCACCCGGGAGGCCGGTACTCGGGCCTCCCCGACACGAACGGGTTCGGCCCGATCGGCGAGGCGTTTGGCGAGGGCCTGGTGGACGTCGAGCCCACCGGACAATGCCGAGGCCAAGCGCTGGCGCAGCAACTGCGCGTCCGGAGGTCCGCCGAACGTCGGCATCACCACGAATGAGTCGACCGCGGCGCCCGCGTGCGTCCGAACCGTCGCCGACTGCGCCTGCAGACCGGCGAGAGCGAGAACACCCGACATCGTCGAGAGCAGGCCGGGCGCATCCGGAGCCACCATCGTCACGACGCTCATGTTCGGGCCGTCACCCGGCGCGACGACCACCTGTACGCCGCCCGCCTCGGCGAGCGCTCGCAGTTCGTCACTGAGCGGTTCGGGCTCGGCGATCGGCATGCCGCCGAGATGATCAACCACACGCTCCACCAGCCCGCCGATCAGAGACGCCTTCCACTCGTTCCACACGCCTGGTCCGGTCGCCTTCGAGTCCGCCTCGGCGAGCGCGCCGAGCAATTCGACGAGGACTCGGTCGCCACCCACCTGGTCGGCGACCCACGCCACCGTCGCCGGGTCGTTCACATCGCGGCGAGTCACCACCGACGGCAGCAGCAGGTGCAGTCGGACCGCGTCGACGAGCAGCGCCCGGTCGTCCGGCCACAGGCCCAGCCGGTCGGCGATCGGTCCGACGATCTCCGCTCCCGCGATCGAGTGGTCCGTCCCGCGCCCCTTACCGATGTCGTGCAGCAACGCACTCAGCAGGAGCAGGTCCGGCCGCGACACACTCGTCGTCAACTCGCCCGCGTACGCGACCGTCTCCAGCAGGTGCCGGTCGACGGTCCACGTGTGGACGGCGTCCCTGGGCGGCAGGTCCCTGACCGCGGCCCACTCCGGCAGGAGTCGGTCCCACAGGCCCGTCGCGTCGAGCGCTTCGACCGGACCGACGACGTCGTGTCCGGACGCGAGCAACACAAGCAGATCCGACAGCGTCTCCCCCGACCACGGCTCGGGAATCGATGCGCCGTAACTGACCAGCCGGTCGAGGACCGAACCGTTGATCGGCAGGCGGTTGCGCGCAGACGCGCTCGCGACCCGCAGCACCAGGCCGGGATCATTGCTCGGCAGGGCCGTCTTCGCGAGGGCGACCTCGCCGTTGTGTTCGACGACGCCTTCGTCGAGCGGTCGACGCAGCGGCGGCTTGCGCAGGCGCGCGAGACCACGTCTGCCGACCGCTCCGGTCGCCGTGCGGAAGCCGGTGTCGACGGCGTACGACGTGGTCCGCGCCGCGCCGCTGATCAGGCGAGCGAGGTCGAAGCGGTCACCCACCCCGAGTCCGGCGGCGATGTCGTCGGCGTCCTGCGCCCTGACCTGGTCGCGGGCCCGACCCGCGACCACGTGCAGTTCGGTCCGCACCGCGAGGAGATCGCTGTAAGCCGCGCGCAACGGCGATCCGGGTCGCCCTGGAT
>JASLJL010000190.1 GCA_030152405.1 Gordonia sp. (in: high G+C Gram-positive bacteria)
GCCCTTGGGATGGAAGACCGGCAGGCCCGAGCCGAGCTCGTCGGGGAAGCTGAACAAGTCGAGTTCGCTCCCCAGTCGACGGTGGTCGCGCTTCTCGGCCTCCGCCAGACGGTCGAGGTACAGATCCATCGCCTCGGTCGACTCCCACGCGGTGCCGTACACGCGCTGGAGGTCGGCAAGGCTCTGATCGCCGCGCCAGTACGCGGCGGAGCTGCGGGTCAACGTGAACGCCGCAATGTACTTGGTGGTCGGGACGTGCGGTCCACGGCAGAGATCGCCCCAGATCTTCTCACCGGTGCGCGGATTCAGGTTGTCGTACGCGGTGAGCTCGCCCCCGCCGACCTCCATCACC
Source organism: Gordonia sp. (in: high G+C Gram-positive bacteria) (assembly GCA_030152405.1). GTDB lineage: Bacteria > Actinomycetota > Actinomycetes > Mycobacteriales > Mycobacteriaceae > Gordonia. The sequence goes on from JASLJL010000190.1 coordinate 353, forward strand.
TCGGCGTCGTCGGCGGCGCCCTTGTCGTCGATGAGCTCGAGCTTGAACGGTTCGTTCGCCAGTTCGGCGCGCGCCTGCTCCTTCGAGTCGTACACGCGACGAGAGAACTTCTGACCCGACTTGATGATCTTCTTCATCTGCTTCTCGAGGGCCTTGAGGTCCTCGGGAGTGAAGGGATCGTCCACCTGGAAGTCGTAGTAGAAGCCGTCGGTGACCGGCGGGCCGATACCGAGATGAGCGTTCGGGTTCAGATCCTGGACCGCCTGCGCGAGCACGTGCGCGCACGAGTGACGGATGACGGCGCGGCCGTCCTCCGAGTCGGCGGTGACGGGTTCGACCAGGGCGTCGACCTCCGGAGCCCACGACAGGTCGCGGAGTGTGCCGTCGGCTTCGCGGACCACGACGACCGCCTGCGGCCCCTTGTTGGGCAGTTCGACGCCGTCGGGGAGCTCCGCGTCTCGCATCGCTGCGCCCGCGGTAGTGCCCGCCGGAACCCGTACGATCTCGGGCAGACGAACTCTTTCGGCGGACGCGACGTTGTCGGGCACGGTGGTGGCTCCTCGATTCTTGGCTGTGTCACACGTCGTCGGATGCGACGAGACTGCCGCTCGATCGTATCGGTTCGCGCGTCCGCGTCCACCACAGCGTGACCGCGATCGTGCCCAAGAGCACGATCGGGTAGGCACCGCTGCCGATCAGCTGGAACGGAACCTGCCACGCCGGACCGTCGACGGACCCGAATCCGCGGAACGACCCGAACGCCATTCCGTGCAGGATCTGGTACGGGTGTTCCGGATTCCGATGGACCCACGCCTGCCAATACGTGAAGGTCAGCGTCACGATCGAGGCCGGTGCGAGCCACCACAGCCACGTGCGCGGGTCGGTCCGATCGACCTGATCGACAGCGTGCACGAGCGCCACCAGGAGCAGCGGCAGCACCCACACCCAGTGATGGCCCCACGAGAACGGCGACACCGCGCACGACGTCATACCGGTGATCGAGACCGCGAGCAGCACCGCCCCGGCCTGGTAGGCGCGGTACGCCGCCCACAGTCCGAGGAGACCGACGACAACGCCCACCGGCAGCCAGAGCCACGACGGCGGATGCGCGAGTTGCATGGTCTCCAACCGCGCGAAGAACCCGTTGAAGGACTGGTTCGCGACGGCCGCCATCGAGCCGATGCGAGAGGTGTCCCGGACGTCGTGGGTCCAGAAGCCGATCGCCTCGTCGCCGAGGACCACGATGCCGATGACGACAGTGGCTACGAACGTGCCGACCGCCACGGCCGCTGCCCGGAACTTCCTGATGGTCAGCAACTCGACGACGAAGAACAGCGGAGTCAACTTGATGCCGGCCGCGATGCCGACGCCGACGCCCTGGAAGCGGTTGCTGCGGAACGTCAGGTCGGCGACAACGAACAATGCGAGAACGAGGTTGATCTGGCCGTTCCAGAGTGTGGTGTGCACCGGTTCGAGGCAGGTCGAGAAGACTGCGACGAGCACCGTCATGGCGACGAGACGACCGTCGAACTTGAATCGCAGAGCTCGCAACGAGAGGGCGATCAGCAGGAGCAGGCTGATCACGCTGCCGACGTTCCACCAGAATTGGGCGGTGTGTTCGGCCAAACCTGCCAGCGGGAACATCACCAGCGCGGCGAACGGGGTGTAGGTGAACTGCCAGACCTTGTAGACCGGCTTGTCGTACAGCGGCAGATCGTCCCACACCGCGATCGCGCCGCCGCGGTACACGCGAGTGTCGATGCCCATGTTGAACAGTCCGTAGACCGGGTCGGTGAACGGCACCGCCCAAATGTGCCAGCACACGACCAGAATCGCTCCGACTGCGGCGATCGCGAGCATCGATGTTGTCACCGAACGTGTCGGCGCGGGTCTGTTCACTCGAAAATGATACGTCCGAACTCCGCGGACTCCGGTCTGCGACGCGACGTGTCCGATCAAAGCGGACTGCGGAGTTCGTCGTCCACCTGCCAGTTGCCCGGGACCGTGCACACGGTGGTCCGCACCCGTGCACTATTGGCCTGTGACACGCGATCGGGCACCTCGGCGACGCGGCGGGGCAGTCGTCGCCCTGGCCGTTCCGGCACTGCGCTCTCGGGCGGCTCTGACGGTCGGAGTCCTTGTGGCGCAACTGATCGCAATGGCGGCCGGACTGGCCCAGCCCGCGTTCAACGCGCGGATCGTCGACGCGGGCGTCATCGCGGGAGACGTCGGATACGTCCAGCGGATGGGCGCCCTGATGATCGGCGTGGTGGTGATCGGACTCCTCGCGTCGATGACCGCGGTGGCCTGCGGATCGGCGATCGCGGCCGGGATCTCCGCGGATCTTCGGCTCGCGATGTACCGCCGGGCAGGCCGCTTGTCCACCGCGTCGTATCACGAGGTGGGCACCGCGTCGATGCTGACGAGGACCTCCGCCGACACCGGCGTCGTCGGTCGTGCGGTGTTCGCCTTCACGACGGTGGCGGTGTCGGCGCCGATCGTCACCGTCGGCGCCGTGATCCTCTCCCTGCGCCAATCCGTGCAGCTCGCCCCGCTCATCGTGGTGACCGCCGTGCTGCTCGGCGTGGTCGTCGGCCTGTACGTGGTGCGCGTGACGCCGCTCGCGGGCAGGCTCCAGCGCGCGGTGGACGCCGTCAACCGGGTGCTGCGCGAACAGTTGAGCGGCACCCGGATCGTGCGGGCGTTCCGCCGCGAGCAGACGGCGTCGGAGCGCTTCGGCGACGCCAACGTCGAGCTCACCACCCTCGCGCGCCGGGTCGGCGCACTGCAGGTGCTGCTCCTCCCCGGCGTCCTGCTGATCGCGAACCTCGCCGTCGTCGCGACGAACGTGCTCGGCGCCAAGCTCATCGAGTCGGGCGACCTCACGATCGGCGGATTGACGGCGTTCAGCGGCTACTTGATGCAGATCGTGTCCGGGGTGTCGATGTTCGTCGCCCTCGCCGCCCTCCTCCCCCGCGCCGAGGCCAGCGCGGTGCGGCTCACCCAGGTGCTCGACGAACAACTCCCCGACACTGGACCGGCGGACATCGTGGATCGGCCGCGCGGAGTTCTCGCCGTCGATCTCCAGAACGTCACCGTGCGGTACGCGGGCGCCGAACAGCCCGCGGTCGACTCGCTCACCCTGCGCTGCGTTCCCGGCGGTGTCACCGCCGTGATCGGCGGCACGTCGAGCGGCAAGTCGACGCTGCTCGCCCTGGCGCCACGCCTGCTCGACGCGTCGTCGGGCGTCGTGGAGCTCGGCGATCGCCCGATCGGGGCGTGGCCGCTGGCCGCGCTCCGATCGGAGGTCGCCTACGTCGGCCAACGACACGCGCTGATCGCCGGCACGGTCGCGTCCAATCTGCGTCTGGGCTATGACGACGCTCCCGACGATCTGTTGTGGAGAGCGTTGCGAGTCACCAGGATGGCCGACTCCGTCGACGGACGCGGCGGCCTCGACGCCGCCGTCGCGCAGGGCGGCTCCAACTTCTCCGGCGGACAGCGTCAGCGGCTGGCGATCGCGCGGGCCCTGCTCCACCGACCTCGCGTCCTCGTCCTCGACGACGCGTTCTCGGCGATGGATCGCTCCACCGCGGCCGACGTGTTCGCGGCGGTTCGCGCCCATCTGCCTGCGACGACCTTTCTGCTCGCCGCGCAGCAGGTGCACTCGGTCCGCGGGGCCGACGTGATCGCCGTTCTCGAGCACGGCCGCCTCGTCGACGTCGGCCCGCACGCCGAGCTGCTCGATCGCTGCCAGGTGTACCGCGAGATCGCTCAGGCCCAGGGTCTGGTGGACGCCCGGTGAAGTTGCTCCGCGCGCTCGGCGAGGTACGCCGCTTCCTCGGCACCGGACGAAGCCTCACGTGGGCGCTGCTTCTCGCCATCGTGTCCGCGGTGCTGACAGTGGTGGTGCCGGCGCTGCTCGCCCGTGTCACCAACGTCATCTTCGCCGGTGCGCTCGGCGCTCGGCTGCCTGCCGGACTGACCCACGAGCAAGTGGTCGACGAACTCCGACGAGCAGGCGACGAGCACCAGGCGAACGTCGTCGCCGCGATGGACGCGGTCCCCGGAGTCGGCATCGACTGGGGACAGCTGTGGGTCGTCGTCGGGGTGGCGCTCGCGGCGTTCTGCCTCGCCGCGGGCGCCCGCATCTGGGGCGGTCTGATCCTGAACGCCGCCGTGCAGCGCGCCATTCGCAAGCTGCGGGAACGGGTCGAGCTGAAGTTGCACAGGCTTCCCGTCACCGCGCTGGAAGGCGGTCGCCGCGGCGAGGTCCTCAACGCGGTCACAGTCGACGTCGACAACGTCGCCACCCTCATCGGTCCGGTCTTCGTCCAGCTCCCCGTGGTGCTCCTGACCGTCGTCGGAGTGTCCGCGGCCCTGATCTGGGTGTCGGGGTTCTTCGCGATGGTCGCGTTCCTCACCGTCCCCGTGTCCGTGATCGCCGTCAGCCTGATCCTCCGCGCCGCACGGCCGCACGTGAAGCGCCAGTGGGCGGCGCAGTCGTCGCTGACCGCGCACACCGAGGACGTGTACGCCGCCCGCGACATGCTCGCCGCGTACGACGCGCACGACGCCACCGAGCGCGAGTTCACGGCGGTGAACGACGAACTCCAGCACGCCACGCGGACCGGGCAGACGTGGAGCGGCGCACTCGGTCCGGTGTTGACCGTGTGCAACGCGCTCGCCTTCGTCACCGTCGCCGTCCTCGGCGCATTCAAGATGATGGACGGGGCCGTGACGCTCGGCGCGCTGCAGGCCGTCGTCCTGTACACCCAGCAACTCGCGAACGCGCTGTCGGAGCTGACCGGGACGCTCCCGACCCTGCAGTCGGGCCTGGTGTCGGTCGGGCGGGTCCGCGAGTTCTTGTCGCGGCCCGAGGAACAGGCGCCCGCCGTCGACGACGAGCCGGTCGCGGCACGTCACGGACGCCACCGCCTGCCGCCACGCATCGAGTTCGAGAACGTGTCGTTCCGCTACGACGACGGTCCGCTGGTCCTCGACGGCATCGACCTGGTGCTCGAACCAGGACGGACGACGGCGATCGTCGGTGCGACCGGCTCGGGCAAGACGACGCTCACCGCGCTGCTGCAACGCTTCGCCGATCCGACGGCCGGGCGTATCACCATCGACGGCGCCGACGTCGGCGGCCTGACCAGAACCCAGGTTCGCTCCCTGATGGCCGTGGTGACC
>JASLJL010000248.1 GCA_030152405.1 Gordonia sp. (in: high G+C Gram-positive bacteria)
TGATCGCCAGGATGGCGCCCGTCACCGCCGCGTAGTCGTCGTAGGCGATCTTCTCGGGTGTCGGACAGACGAACTCGATCTGCGGGACCTCGCGGCGTCTCCGTCGCGGACGCCCATGAGCGGCCGCCGTGCGGTCCTCGATGCGCCGGTAATAGCTCTGGAGTTCGTCGTCGTCGAACAGCGCCACAACGGGCTCATTCCTCGTCGTACCGCGGGAGGACGCGGAACACGCTCATCTCCCTGGGCACGCCCTTGGCGCGGAACCGACGCTTCTTGACCACGTACTGATCGACGTCCACCGCGGCGAGGGTCGCATCGCTGACGTACACCTCACCGGCTCCCGCCGCGTTGCAGACACGGGCCGCGATGTTGACGTCCACGCCGAGGAAGTCGTCCCCGACCGCCCGCGGCGCCCCGGTGTGCAGGCCGGCTCGCAGAGCGGGCCGATGACCGTCGACGGTGATGGCGGCCACCGCCTCACCGCATTCGTAGGCTGCTTCGATCGCCTGCTCAGCGTCGACGAACACGGCCATCGTGCCGTCGCCCAACGTCTTGACGACCTGTCCACCGTGGCGGCGGATCACTCGTGCGCATACGTCGTTGACCTGACCGATCAGTTCGAGGACGTGATCGTCTCCGGCGCGCAACGCCCAGCTGGAGAAACTGACGAGATCGGTGAACAGGATGGTCGCGGGCACCGGAGCGCTGTCCGGGGCAGGCCTGCGACGCTCCACGATGTTCTGCCACACCGAGACCGTCGCGAGGCCGAGCTCGCGCACCGCGCTCGGCCGATCCGCGTTCGCGTCGCCGATCATCCGCGCCAGCCGATCCGACGTCCGGTCGGTCTTCGGCGCGATGGTCTCCCCCGGTGCGAGGCTGCGCGCGAACCGTGCGGCCCGCAGCGCTGCGTCGCTCGAGTCGGTGCGCGCGAGGAAGTCGTTCGCTCGATCCAGGGGCGACGGCGCCGCGTCGTCGTGCGGCGAATCCGAGCGAGGTGGGGTCACGGACCAGATTCTACGGCGGGTCGTTCGTCTGTGTTGTCCTCGACCGCCGCATCGCGCCGGTTGGCGATCACACTCGAGACCGCGGCGGCGCCGATGAACGCGACGCCGATGAGTCCGGTGACGAGCTCGGGGACCTCGACGCGGATGCTCACGAGCATGATCACGGCGAGCGCTCCGATGGCCCAGTGCGCGCCGTGCTCCAGATAGCGGAACTCGGCGAGGGTGCCCGCCCGGACCAGGTAGACGGTGATGGACCTCACGAACATCGCGCCGATGAAGCCGAGTCCGAGAGCGATGAGGATTGGATCGGAGGTGATGGCGAACGCGCCGATGACACCGTCGAACGAGAACGACGCGTCGAGGACCTCGAGATACAGGAAGAGGAAGAAACCCGCCTTGCCGACAGCCTTCGCCGCGCCGCCCGCTCCCTTCCCGTCCTCGGGCTCACCCTGGTCGATCAATCCGGTGAGGCCGTTCACCATGAGGTAGGTGAAGAGGCCGAGCACGCCTGCGGTGAGGACTCCGACGACGTGGTCCGGGTCGGCGAACTGTGCCGCGATCGCCAACGACCCCAGGGCCAGGATCGTCGACGCGTTCGGGAGGCGGCCCATCTTCGTCAGCGGGTCTTCGATCGGCGAGAGCCAGGTGATGCCCGCGTCGTCGAACAGGAAGTCGAGGAAGAGCATGAGGAGGAACATTCCGCCGAAAGCCGCGATCTGGGGATGCGCATCCGTCAGCAGAGTCTCGTAGCTGGGCGATCCGTCCGGAAAGTACGACGCCCCGTCCGACGGCGGGTTCAACGCCAGATCCATCGCATCGGCGGGATTGAGACCGGAGGTGGCCCACACGATGGCGAGCGGAAACACCAGACGCATGCCGAACACCGCGATCAGGACGCCGACGGTGAGGAAGATCCGCTGCCACACCGGGCTCATGCGTTCCAGGACCGTCGCGTTGATGACGGCGTTGTCGAACGACAACGACACTTCCAGGATGCCGAGGATCGCGGCGACCGCCACCCCGGCCCAGCCGCCGTAGAGGAAGGCCGCCACCAGGGCGACCACGGTGACGCCGATCGATGCGCCGAAGATCCGCAGCGAGTTCACCGGAGACGCTCCGCCGCGTCGGCCATGCGAACGAGTTCGGCCGCCATCGTCGCCAGGTCCGCGGCGTCGGCGTTCTCGGCGAGTGCGGTCTGGATGTCCTCCGCCGCACACCGCAACTCGAACAGGCGGTCGCCGAGGGCTTCGGCTTCGGCCGCGGACAGGATGAGGGCGTCGCCGGGAATAGCCGTGCCCTCCACGAGCGTTCTCTGTTCGTAGGCTCGTTGACGACACGAGCGTCGACAGTATTTTCGTCGACGTCCCGTCTCGGAGTCGACCATCTGTCGGCCGCACCACGCACAGGCGTACGGCCGTTTTCGATGAGACGTCTCGGACACGCCTACGTACGTTACCGTCCGGAGCGGGTCGGGCTGCGCAGCACGCGCACTCGACGCGTAGAATGACTGCATCACTGTCTTTTGAGAGGAACCATGAATGGCTGATCGAGTACTGCGCGGTAGCCGACTCGGAGCGGTGAGCTACGAGACCGACCGCGACCACGACCTTGCGCCGCGGCGGATCGTCCAGTACCGCACCGACAATGGTGAGATCTTCGACATCCCGTTCGCCGACGACGCGGAGATCCCGTCGAAGTGGCCGTGCAAGAACGGTATGGAGGGGACGATCCTCGAAGGCGCAGAGCCCGAGGAGAAGAAGGGCAAGCCTCCGCGCACCCACTGGGACATGCTCCTGGAACGTCGTTCCGAAGAGGAGCTCGAAGTGTTGCTCGCCGAGCGACTCGACCTGCTCAAGCAGCGTCGCCGCGGCGGCACCGCGTAACAACCGCTGAACCGAGTGAGGCCCCGTCC
>JASLJL010000253.1 GCA_030152405.1 Gordonia sp. (in: high G+C Gram-positive bacteria)
GCGGCGAAGATCGTCGACCCGACCCAGCAGCTTCCGACGCCGCGGACCGACAACGCGACCAACAGGCCGGCGACGGCGGCGCCGCCCGCGACGGTGAACATGGTGTTCTCGCAGTGGTTGCGCCGGTCGTCCGGGTAGACGTGCATGCCGTCGCCGGTGAGGACCGGGATCACCAGCTCCGGTGCGTCGTACAGGATCTGGCCGCGCGCGACACGGCGACCGATCGAGTCGGGGGTCTTCTCGTCTGCCTCGAGGTCGGTGCGCCAGGCCTGCGCCATTGCGTCCAGCAGAGCGGTGCGGCGCTCGGAGTCGCGGATCCACAGGAAACGGATCGGATGCGTGTGGTGCGGGGCCGGGGCGGTGAGCGCTTCGGCGAACGCCGCGTGCATCACGTCGTCCGACACCGGTCCGTCGGCGAAGCGCCGGACCGACCGCCGGGTGAGGAGGGCCTCGCGGCGGCCCTGATCGATCGCCTCCTCGACGCCGAGCCGGAACAGGTCGTCGTCCAGATCGCGGACCAGGTCGGCGGCGCGGGAGCCGTCGTCGACGGGGGAGTACCCGCGCACCACCGCCACCGGGACGCCGTCGAGCTTGCCCTTGACGAGGTCGGCGGCGGCGGCGAGTTCGTCGGCCACCGCGATGTCGGTGACGACGAGAGTGTTGCCGTACGCGTCGTCGACGCCGTCGTACGCGTGGCTGACGGCGACGCCTGCGGCCCCGATGGCGACATCGGTCTGTCCGGTGCGCCAGGCGCGGCCCATCGTGTCCGTGACGATCACGGCGACGTCGAGGCCGTGCCGATCGCGGAGCGCGGCTCGCAGCCCGGCGGCGCTGGCATCGGGGTCGAGGGGCAGCAGTGCGATCTGGTCGGTCCGCACGTTGGAGCCGTCGACGCCCGCGGCCGCCTGCACCAGTCCGTTCCGATTCGCCGTGATCAGCGTTCGGTTCCGGCGGGCGACGACACGCACGGTCTCATCGTCGATCAGCTTGCGCCGGAAAGCGTCCCGGGCCTCGGGATCGGTCGGTGCGTCGACCATCCGCCCCTCGGTCTTGGAGAAGATCTTGCTCGTCACGACCAGGACGTCGCCGTCGACGATCCACGGCGCGGCGCCGATGATCTCGTCCGCGATGTCGGTGCCGGGGCCGAATTCGCCGAGCCCGGTCACCGGCAGGATCTGCAGGCCCGCACGCGCCCGATGGTCGCTCACGGGGTGTCGACCCCGACGAGCGCGCATGCGGCGCGGACCATGTCGGCGGTGGTAGCCGGATCGGTCATCAGCAGCGGCGCCGATCCGATCGCCACGCCGTCCACGGACGCCTCGTCGCCCTCGGCGATGAGCCAGCCGTCGAGCAGGCCGTTGCCCGAGCGCGCTCCGTAGTGGGCGGCGATGGCCTCGGCCGACGTCTCGACGCCGATCACCGAGAGGCATTCGTCGGCCATTCCGCGCAGCGGCTTGTTGTCGATCACCGGACTCACACCGACCACGGGGGCCTTCGTGGTGCGCAACGCCGCACGCAGTCCGGGGACGCTGGTGACGGCGCCGATGCTGACCACTGGATTCGACGGTGCGAACAGCACGACGTCGGCGTCGGCGATGGCCTCGACGACACCCGGCGCGGGCTTCGCGTCGTCGGACCCGACCTGCGCGAACCCGTGCGTCGGCACCTGCGCGCGGTGCCTGACCCACCACTCCTGGAAGTGGATGGCCACCTTCTCGCCCGGTTCGCCCTCCGGACGGTCGATGACGACGTGCGTCTCGTGACGGTCGTCGGTCGCGGGAAGCAGTCGGACGCCGGGCAGCCATCGCTTGCACAGCGCGGCCGTGATGTCGCTGAGTGCGAACCCGGCGTCGAGCATCTGGGTGCGGATGAGGTGAGTGGCGAGATCGCGGTCGCCGAGTCCGAACCAGTCGGGATCGGCGCCGTACGCGGCGAGCTCCTCCTTCGCGTGCCAGGTCTCGTCGGTCCGTCCCCATCCGCGTGCGGTGTCGATCCCACCGCCCAGCGTGTACATGCACGTGTCGAGGTCCGGGCAGATCCGGACCCCGTGCATCCACGCGTCGTCTCCGACGTTGACGATCGCGGTCACGGAGTGTTCGGACGGCGCGCCGGTCCCCTCGGGGAACGGCGTGACGCCGAACAGCTCTCGCACGCCTTGCAGGAAACGGGCGCCACCGACGCCCCCGACGAGTACGGTCACCTTCACAGCGATCAACTCTAGGAGACGACGGCCCGTGGAGGGGCGGTCGCCTCCGGTCAGCGTGTGCGACACGCCGAAGCGTGCAGGCACGGGCGTGTCGCAACAGTTTTTTGTCGGAGGTCGATGTTAGAAATGAATCTTGCTGTTCGGCTTGACCCGCACCGCTCCCGACGTGTGTAATCACATCAATGTCATTATGGGTGGAGCGGATGCAGGGAGGGCGCCGATCATGACTCTTGAACACGGCGAGGGAGCTGAGCCGACCAGTCGGACCACGGCTAACGGCTTCGGCCAACTCACCGCATTGCCGAGCGATTTCGAAGCTCTCTTCGACGCAGTCGAAGACGAGTGGCAGGATCGCGCGCTGTGCGCACAGACGGATCCGGAAGCGTTCTTTCCGGAGAAGGGCGGGTCCACTCGCGAGGCCAAGCGGATCTGCTCGGGCTGCGAAGTGAAGGCCGACTGCCTCGAGTACGCACTGCACAACGACGAACGATTCGGCATCTGGGGTGGAATGTCCGAACGCGAACGCCGTCGCCTCAAGCGCGGCATCATCTGACGATCGCGTCGAGCTTTTCGACGATCACGCCGGGTCGGTCCTGAGAAGGACGGCCCGGCGTTGTCGTGCTTGATCCGGCCTGTCCCCCCGTTCGGTCAGGCCTCTTTCGATCAGGCCTCGGGGCCGTCTTCGACGGTCTCCTCGTCGATCCCCAAGTAGGTGGCCACCTGCTGAATCAGGATCTCCCGCAACAGCTCGTGGAGGTCGTCGTCGAGTGCGCGCAGTTCCAGCGGGCGCCGGAACAGGATGATCTGCGCACGCGTCGGGCGGCCCTGCGTGTCGGTGCCCGCGCGCATCAGGCGTGCCAACGGGACCGGGCCGTCCGCGGTGACCTCGTCGGGCCACTGCACGGTCTCCCAGTCCTCCGAAGTCGCACCCTTCGGGAGCATCCGCGGGATGTCGTCGACGGCCACGTCCAGGCCCTTGAGGGCGTCGTGCCACTTGGCGTCCAGTTCGGCGAACGCGTCGACGGCGGCCCGGTCGAACTCGTCGGAGCGAGTCCTGCGCGCGGGCATCCCCGGCGGAAGGAACGGTCCCCGGAGTCCGCGCCCGTGCCGGTCCCGCGTGCGCCGAGTCGACGGCGCCAGCATGGCGACGCCGGAGGTGAGCGGTGCGAGAGGGAAACGCATGGTCGCAGTGTAGATCGTGGCCCGACTCACGTGTCGATCGTGGTACTTCCGTCGCCGACCTATAGGCTGGCGATGTGAGTCATCCCCGTCAGTGCTGCAGGCCCGGCTGCTCGCGACTCGCCGTCGCCACGCTGACCTTCGTGTACGCCGAATCGACGGCGGTCGTCGGTCCGCTCGCCGGCTCCGACGAGCCGCATTCCTGGGACCTGTGCGCAGAACACGCCGACCGCATCACCGTGCCGCGCGGCTGGGAGATGCTGCGAAGCGGAAGCGGATTCGCGCAGTCGTCCGAAGACCAGGATCTGACGGCACTCGCCGACTTCGTCCGCGAGGTCGGATCCGCCGCACCCGTCGCCCGGCCGTCATTCCGGACCATCCCCGAATTCGACGACGCGCCTCGCGGTCGGCACCGCGCGAGCGACGCCCCCGGCCGCCCGGCTGCGCCGACCCCACGACCCGGTCGACGCGGTCACCTGCGGGTCCTGCCAGATCCTGTCGATTGAAGACAATCGCGACCGACTGGATGTGTAGCGCTGACTAGTCTTAGCGACATGCCTGCCCAATTCCGCGACCTCGACGACACGGACGGCCTCATCGCAGCCGACCGTGACGGTCTGCTGCGTTCAGCCGCCACGGCCGGAGCGCATGTGCGGTCCGTCGCGCACGCCGTCGCCGAAGGTGCGCTGGAGCGGATCGTCGACCTCCGTCCACGCTCGGTGGTGATCGTGACCGGTCGGTCGACCGGCGCCGAGCGCGCAGCGCGCTTCGTCGTGTCACTCCTCGCCTCCAGATTCGACGCGCCGATCGTCGTCGCGCCCGTGCTGCCCGGCTGGATCGGGCCCCTCGACGTCGTCGTCCTCGCGGGCGACGACGCCGGCGACCGCGCGTACTCCGATGCGGCCCAGCGGGCGTTGCGTCGCCGGGCCGAACTCGTGAACGCGGTGCCTCTGGAAGGTCCCGTCGCCGACGCGATCGGCTCCGACCCGGTGGCCGATCTCTCGCCGCGACTGCCCGTCGACACCCGATTCGGCTTCATCCGGCTCGTCGCGGTGCTCGTGGCGGTCTGCGGAGGCTTCGACGCCGTACGGCTGCACCCCGCACCGCCGGCACCGGCCGACATCGCCGACCTGCTCGACGCCGAGGCCGCCGCCGATCATCCCGATCACGAGACCTTCCACAACCAGGCGAAGACGTTGGCCGCCGCGGTCGCCGGTCGAGAAGTGGTTTGGGCGGGCGACACGCAGGCCGCGACGATCCTCGGCGAGCACATCGCGTCCACCGTGTTCGCGGTCGCGGGGGTCTCGTCGGCCGCTGTCGACGAGACCGCCGCACTCGCACTCGTGCGGGCGGCCGGCTCCGATTCGGGCGTCGACTCGATCTTCTACGATCCCGACTTCGACGACGCTCCGCCCACCCGACGCACGCGGACCATGATTCTGACGACCGCGAACCGAAGCGCCGGGGTCGAGCAACGGACGGCGTCGTTCGCCGACGTCGACGTGCTCACCGAGCGGGCCGACGCGCCCGCGGACGCGGTGGGGCCGTCCGGTGCGCCTCGGATCGAACCCGACGGCACCGACGCCCCCGCCGACCTGGTCGCCTACCTCACCCTCGTGGTGCGGGCGGATCTCGCGGCGGCCTACCTCGCACTGGCGGGAGCGACCGACTGATGAAGCTCCTCACCGGTGTGATCCGGCCGTACGCGTGGGGTTCACGGACCGCGCTCGCACAGATGCGCGGGGCGCCGTCGCCGTCGGCGCATCCCGAAGCTGAACTGTGGTTCGGCGCGCACCCGGCGTCGCCCGCGACAGTGCTGCCCGCCGCCGACGGGCAGACTCTGCTCGGCCTGATCGAGTCCGACCCGGTCGGGCAGTTGGGACACGGCGTCGTCGAACGATACGGCTCCCGACTGCCGTACCTGCTCAAGGTGCTCGCGGCTCAGGAACCGCTGTCGTTGCAGGCGCACCCGAGTTCGGAGCAGGCGCACGAGGGCTTCGAACGGGAGAACTCCGCGGGCCTGCGGTTCGACGCTCCGGAACGGAATTACCGCGACGGCTGGCACAAGCCGGAGCTGGTCGTCGCACTCACCGAGTTCGACGCCCTCGCGGGATTCCGCGATCCGAGCGTCACCGTCGACCTGCTGCGCAGTCTCGCCGTGCCCGAGCTCGACCCGTATCTGGGGATGTTGGCCGCGGAACCGGACGAGACCGGTTTGCGGGCGGTGTTCACCACGTGGCTGACCCTGCCCGAATCGGTGATCGGCGGACTGGTCCCGGCGGCTCTCGACGGCGCGGTCCGCGCGCTCGAACGCGGCGAGTCGCGGTTCGTGGCCGAGCTTCGGACGCTGCTTGAGCTGGGGGAGGCGTATCCCGGAGACCCCGGCGTGCTCGCGTCCCTTCTGCTCAATCGCCTGTGCCTGAAGCCGGGCGACGCCCAGTACCTGTCGGCCGGCAATCTGCACGCCTACCTGCACGGCACGGCGGTGGAACTGATGGCCAACTCCGACAACGTGCTTCGCGGCGGACTGACGCCGAAGCACATCGACGTCCCGGAACTCCTCCGCGTACTCGACTTCACGCCCGTCGACCTGGACGATCTGATGCCGTCGTCGGCGATGATGGGCGCCGAACGCGTGTACTTGACGCCCGCTCCCGAGTTCGCGCTGTCGCACGTCGTGCTCGACGGCACGGGCCTGCGTCACCCCGCGTCGATCAGCTTCGCCGGGGCACAGGGCCCGCAGATCCTGGCTGTCCTCTCCGGCCGAGTCACCGTGACCGGATCGGACGGGCCCTCGCTGACCGCGTCGTCGTGCGACGCCGTGTGGCTCGCCGACTCCGATCCCGACGTGGTGGTGCACGCCGCGTCGTCGGACGCCGTCTTCGTGCGCGCGGTGGTGCCGGCTCAACCCTGACGCGGAGGCCGCGTCGAGCGTCCGCCTACCCGGTGAGCTCGCGTTCTGCAGGCGTCGTGACTGTGCGGACCGTCGTTCGATGCGTTCCGCCGGGCGCGATCACGTGTACGGCGGACGGATCATCCAGGTCTTGACGGAACAGGTGCCCGTCGGACGACGGCGCGCGGTCGGCGCGGAGGACGTCCAGGACGGTGAGTCCAGGCTCTTCCGGAACGGTCTCGTCGGTGTCGTCGACCACGAGTTGGGCGGTGGGCGGCGCCGTCCACCCGTGCGACAGCAGGACGGGATCGTCGATCATGCCGATCAACGGGAGCCACTCGTCCGGCCGGTCGCTGACGATGTGTGTTCGCACTCCCAGCGCGAGGCTCCGGACCACGGTCTGGCGGACCGTCCGCATGTCGGCCGCGATGTCGACGCGAGGGATGGAGGGACCGGCCAGACGGAACGCGACGGGTGCCCCGGCGTCGTTCGCGCCGATCAGCTGTCCGTCACCCGACAGCGGAGGCGCCGAGCCGTCCACGCGTCCGAGGCGTATGCGGGCTGCGACCGGCGCGTCGTCCGCGACCGTCCAGGCGCCGTCGGACGAGAGCTCCGACGCCGTCAGCGCCCGCGCGCGGACACCTGCGAGGCCGCAGGCGGCAATCACTCTGCGCACGCACCAGAGCGCGGCGCGCAGAGTCCCGAGCGATCCGCCGCCGCGCAGTGCGACCGCGGTCGGGTGCTCAGCCGGATCGATGTGCACGACCAGGGCGACAGTCCGGTGCGAGGCCGGAGACAGCGGACCCAGCAGTCCGCGGTAGGCGCGGGCGGCGGGGCCGTCTCCCCAGCAGGTGAGCGTCCGGGTGACGACGTCGACGCGGGTCGGGTGGATGTCCGTCCAGGCCATGCAGGACGCGATCTCGTGGATCGGGACGAGTGTGCGCGGGCCGTCCGGGAGAGACACGGGCGACGGCGGGCCCGGTGCGAGCGTGAGGACGCACACCAGCCGCGACCCGTCGCTCCTCATCCCGAGGTAGGTTCCGCGGTCGGGGACGTCGAAGGGATCGGTGCCCTGTGGGACGGTGCGTGAGGACGCAGCGAACAGACGCATCTGACATACCCCCTGAAAGCATCGATTCCCCCGAATCGTGTGGCGTCACGGTACAACGCGACTAGCGTGCCGGGCAGGGGAACGGCCATCGACTTCGGGGGAAGATCAATGTCGCGACGGATCACCACGCGTGCGCAGGTCAGCGGTCACCGCTTCGGACTCGCCCGCGCCGAGCACGCTCTCGTCCGTCGAGACGCGCGAATGCTGCACGATCCGATGAGGTCGCAGGCGCGAGCACTCGCCGCGGGTGCGGTCGTCGCCGTGCTCATCCTGGCCGGTGCCGGGGTGTACGGGTTGATCCGGCCTGCTCCGTCGGTGGGGGACGCGATGATCGTCGCCGATCCGGGTGGAGGACTGTTCGTGCTGGTCGAGGGCGTGATGCATCCGGTGCCGAATGTGGCGTCGGCCCGATTGGTGGTCGGCCGCCCGGCTCCGGTCAAGTCGGTGAGCGCACGTTCGCTGGGCGAGTATCCGCGCGGGCCGGTGCTGGGAATCGCCGGCGCCCCGGCGTCGCTGCCCGGACCCGCGCAGGACGGATCGTCGGTGTGGACGGTGTGCGACAGCCGGGACGGCACGGTCGTCGTCGCCGGGCCGCGGTCGGCCGAGCCGGTGGACCACGGCCTCGGCGCACTGGTGTCGCACGACGCGTCGGTGTGGCTGCTGTTCGACGATCGGGGAGTGCCGGTCCGCGCCAGAGTCGAGACATCGCGCGCGGAGGTCACGCGCGCGCTCGGCGTCGAGCAGGTCGATCCGCGCCCGGTGTCGGCGGCGTTTCTCGACACCTTCCCGGTGCGGCCTCCGCTCGACGTGCCGGACATCGCCGGGCGGGGAGACCCGGGACCCCTCGGGGCTCGGATCGGATCGGTGATCCGGAGTTCGACGGTCGACGGATCGTTCGCGTATCGGGTGGTGCTGCGCGACGGTGTCCAACAGATCCCGGCCACGGCCGCCGACATGCTGCGGGCCGCCGATCTGGACGGGGACGCGACGGTGCGCGACGTCGCGCCGGGCGAGCTCACCTCGGTGCCGTCGGTCGACAGTCTGCCGCTGGGACATTTCCCGGCGCGTGCGCCGAGGGTCGTCGATCGGCCGCAGCTGTGTCGCACCTGGTCGCGGGCGCGCGGAGAGCGGATCGCCGCGGAGTCCATGACCGCCGTCGACGTGCCGCCGGTCGACGGCGTGCCGGTCCGTCTGGCCTCTGCGGACGGGAGCGGTCCGCGGCTCGACGCGGTGTACCTGCGCCCGGGCACCGCCGAGCACGTCGCGGTGACCGGATCGCGGGCCGACAGTGCGCTCGCCGGCCAGCGGTTCCTCGTCGCCGACACCGGTGTCCGGTATCGGCTCGCCGGAGACGGCGCGGGACCGAGTCTGGGGCTCGGAGACGAACCGCCGCTCGTCCCGTGGTCAGTGCTGTCGCTGCTGCCGGTGGGGCCCGAACTGAGTCGCGCCGCCGCGCTGGTCGTGCGGGACTGAGGCTGTCAGAGACGCGAGCCCGCGACGAGGGTCCGCACTGCGCTCTCCCAGTCGTCTGCGAGTTCATGGCGGGTCAGTCCGACCACGTCGAGCAGGTGGCGGACGGTGATGGCGTCGAGCGGCGCCTGCACGGTGTGCGCCAGGACGTCGAGTCGGCCGGTGAAGCCCAGTTCGCGCAGCAGGATCTTGACGTGCTGCGTCGACATGGCCCACACCGGATGCGACAGCCTGTCGGGGTCGTCCGCGCCCGCCTCGAGGAGGATGTCGAGGTGATCGACGGTCATCTTCAGACGAGCGCGACCGTAAGCGATGAGTCGGTCCAGCGGGTGCCCGCCGGGGCCGAGCGGCGCGGGGCCGGACAGCAGCGCCTGCTGCAGGTCCGACTCGGAGTGGTCCAACAGCGCGTGCATCAGTCCGTTGCGGTTCCCGAACCGCCGGAAGACGGTGCCCTTCCCGACGCCCGCGGCGCGCGCGACCGCATCCATCGTGACGGCCGCCGCGCCCTGGTCGTCGATCAGCGACTGCGCCGCGGCGAGCAGCAGGCGACGGTTGCGGGCGGCGTCGGCTCGTTCGGACGACAGGGGCGGGCCGCCGACGACGGGGAGCCCGACGACCGGAAGGCCGACAGGCGGTCGGGCGGGGGAGGTCATGAATGAGAGGTTAGCCGATCTTGGGTCTCACCTGGGCCGTCGCGTCCCGGTGACCGACGTCACCGCATTCTGCGGAAGAAATGCGGACCGGAGTCCGTTTACGCTCGTGAACATCAGCGACAGACCGTCGCCCGGATCGAACACCTCAGGAGTGGAACACATGTCGGAGAACGCAGTGAAGATCGCAGTGCTCGTGGGCAGCTTGCGCGCCGAGTCGGTTAACCGTCAGCTTGCCGAGATCGCGATCGCGAATCTCCCCGAGGGCGTCGAGGCCTCGATCGTCGACGGTCTGGGCGAGCTCGCGTTCTACAACGAGGACATCGACACCCCCGAGTTGCTGCCCGCCGCCGCCGCTGCGCTCCGCGCCGCCGTCGAGGGCGTCGACGCCGTGCTCCTGGTGACGCCGGAGTACAACGGCACGCTGCCCGCCGTGTTGAAGAACGCCATCGACTGGCTGTCGCGTCCGTACGGTGCGGGTGCCTTCGTCGGCAAGCCGATCGGCGTGATCGGTGCGGCGCTCGGCCAGTACGGCGGCGTGTGGTCGCGCCAGGACACGCGCAAGTCGGTCGGCATCGCGGGCGGCCGCGTGATCGAAGAGGTCGAGATCGGTGTCGCCACGGGCAAGCTCGGCGAGGAGGGCGTCCGCACCGACGCGATCACCGAGCAGGTCGTCGACGCGGTCCGCGTGCTCGTCGACGCGGTCGCAGTGACGGTCTGACCGCGATCCACAGGCGTCGGCCGCCGGCGATCCCGGCGGCCGTCGATGAACCCCATGGGCACGAGAATGTCGTACCCATGGGGTTCACTCGTCTCATGGGTTCATCCACAGTGTGTTCACGGTCGATCCACACCGTGTGCACGACACGCCGACCGCCGACGGACACGCCGGTGGGGTTGTGGATGACGGGTGCGCGACCTGGGACTTTCACGAATGTTATTCACAACTTCTTGTGGTCGGTTGAAAAGCCACCCACTAGGTGTAGTGTTTGGAGTGTCCGGGGGGCGGACGTACGGCGATCGAATCTCATCGACGTCATTCGCAGGGAAGGCCTCCCGAACACCGACAACGCAGAACCAGTCGAAACGCGCGGCTCGCGCCGCCAACTGAGG
>JASLJL010000267.1 GCA_030152405.1 Gordonia sp. (in: high G+C Gram-positive bacteria)
CGGGGCCTCCGGTGTGGAGGTAATCGTGACGGTCTCACCCGACGACGTGGTGGTGACCACGCTCGGCTGCTGCGAGGAGGCGGGCGGCGCGGCGTTGTTCGATCCGTCGCCTCGAGCGTAGAAGTACGCTCCGACGACGCCGCCGACGAGCACGATCACGCCGGCGACGATCGCGATGACGACGGCGGGCGACGACCACTGCGACCGCGGGGGACCCGGAGGCATGGTGTTGTGGGATTGCGGGTACGTCATGTGCTCAGCTCCTCCGACGTGCTCGCCGCGGCGAGCACACTGTCGACTGCGCGGTGCAGCGTCGACACCGATTCGGCGCGGACTGCCCTCACGGTATCGGCGTCGGCCGGGCGGGTCACCTGACCGTAGAACTTGATCTTCGGCTCGGTGCCGCTGGGCCGGACCATCACGCGCAGCGTTCCACCGTCGTCGTCGACTCCGGCCAGTTCAAGGCCGTCGGTGCGCAGGCCGTCCGTCCGGTCGTTGTAGTCGGCGACGGTGATCCGGAATCCCTCGACCACGGACGGGGGTCGTTCACGTAACCGACCGAGCAGCGCCGCACCGTCGGCGGGATCGTCGAACCGCACCGACCGTTGCGCGGTCACGTGGACGCCGTGGCGGGCCATCAGAGCGTCGAGCGCCGCCCCCAGTCCGCCGCGGTCGTGCCACGACTGCGCGATCTGCGCGCACGCGACGGCGGCACTGACACCGTCCTTGTCGCGGACGGCCTCCGGGTCGACGCAGTGACCGAGTGCCTCCTCGTACGCGTAGACGAGCGGCTCACCCGCCCGGACCAGCCATTTGAAGCCGGTCAGCGTGCGGCGGGCGTCGGCGCCGCGGGCGCGGGCGATCGTGTCCATCAGCGTCCCGGACACGATCGAGCTCGCCACCACGGAGCCGGCGGGCGACGACTCGAGGATCCAGTCGCCGAGGAGCGCGCCCGTCTCGTCGCCCGTGAGCATCCGCCAGCCGTCGCGGTCGGGGACGCCGACGGCGCATCGGTCCGCGTCGGGATCGAGCGCGATGGCCAGGTTGGCGCCGGCCCGACGCGCGGCGAGCAGCAGCAGGTCGGTGGCGCCCGGCTCCTCCGGATTCGGGAAGGCGACGGTGGGGAAGTCGGGGTCGGGGGAGAACTGCTCGACGACCGGATGCACGTCGTCGAAACCGGCCTGTGCAAGCGCGTCCAGAAGAAGTGACCCGCCGACGCCGTGCATGGCGGTGATCGCGATCCGGATCGCCGGGCCCGGTCGGGCCGGGAGTCGGGTGGCGAGCCGCGCGAGATAGTCGGCGCGGACGGTGTCCGCGCGCCCGTCGGCGTCGATCGGCGCTCGACCCACCCGCGACGGATCGACGGCGCTTATCGCAGCCTCGATCTCGCGGTCGGCGGGACTCACCAGTTGGGCGCCCCCGTCGAGGTAGACCTTGTAGCCGTTGTCGGCGGGCGGATTGTGCGAGGCGGTCACCATGACGCCCGCCGTCGCCTCGAGACGTCGGCAGGCGAAGGCGACGAGGGGAGTGGGACCGGGTTCCGGCAGCGCGACGACGTCGAACCCGGCGGCGGCGAACACTTCGCCGGTGGCGGCGGCGAACTCCTCCGAGCCGTGACGGGCATCGCGTCCGACGATCACCGTGCGACCGGCTGCCCGCGTGCCGTCGTTCTCGCGGGCGGTCAGCCAGGACGCCAGGCCCGCCGTCGCGCGGACCACGTTCTCGACGTTCATGCCGTCGGGGCCGGGTCGCACCGGGCCGCGTAGGCCCGCGGTCCCGAACGAGAGCATCAGGCGATCTCGGCGATGACGTCGCGCAGCAGACTGCCCATTCGGGTCGCGGACTCGCGTCCCACCGCGAGGACCTCCGAGTGGTCCAGCGCCTCACCGGTGATGCCCGCCGCCAGGTTGGTCACCAACGACAGACCGAGGACGTCGAGTCCGGCCGCGCGCGCGGCGATCGTCTCGTGGACCGTCGACATGCCGACGAGGTCGGCGCCCGACGTCGCGAGCATCCGGATCTCGGCGGGCGTCTCGTACTGGGGTCCGGGCAGGCCCGCGTACACGCCTTCGGTCAGTTCCGGATCGACTCGCCGTGCCGCGTCCCGAAGCGACGGGCGGTAGGCGTCGACCATGTTCACGAACTGGGCGCCGGTCAGCGGGGATCGTCCGGTCATGTTGATCTGGTCGGCGATCAGCACCGGCTGACCGACGGCCAGACCGGGACGGATGCCGCCCGCGGCGTTGGTCAACACCACCGTGTGCGCGCCCGCAGCGGCTGCGGTGCGGACCGGGTGCACCACGTGTGCGAGGTCGTGGCCTTCGTAGGCGTGGATGCGACCGAGGAGGACCAGCACGCGGACGCCCTCGAGCTGCACCGACTGGACCGTGCCCGCATGCCCCTGAGCCGAGGGAGGCAGGAAGCCGGGAATCCTGGACATCGGGAGCGAGGCGACGGGTGCGCCGATCGCGGCCGCGGCGGGCGCCCACCCCGACCCCAGCACGACGGCCACGTCGTGACGACTGCAGTCGGTCTCGGCGGCGATGGTTGCTGCCGCGGCGATCGCGGCGGCATCGTGGTCGACGGTCGGATCCATGGATCAAGCGTAGCCAGGCCGCTGCGATAAGGTTCTCAGCTATGCCGTACTTGAACGTGACCGACGACGCAGCCGAGCTCTTCCTGGGCACCGAGGGCGTCGAACTGGACGAGACCAATCCGGAGAACCGTTTCGGCGTCGAGTGGCTGCCCGCGGTCACCGCTCTCATCGACGAGGCGATCGCGGCGCGGAAGCCGCTGATCATCTCGGCGACCGGTAAGTTCTTCTCGAACGGGCTCGACACCGACTACGTGTTCGCGAACGGTGACAAGCTGCCGGCCTACCTCGACACGGTTCACGCGCTGTACGCGAAGGTGCTCACCGTCCCGGCGCCCGTCATCGTCGCGATCAACGGTCACGCGTTCGGCGCGGGCGCGATGCTCGCGCTCTGCGCCGACCACCGGATCATGCGGAGCGACCGCGGTTTCTGGTCGCTGCCGGAGGCGGCGCTGAACATGCCGTTCACCCGTGGCATGGCCGCGCTGGTCCGCACACGCGTACCCGACGCCGTGGCGACCGAGAGCATGCTGACCAGTCGCCGGTACGGCGGCGAGGACGCGGTCGCCGCGGGCATCGTCGAGGAGGCCGTGCCCGCCGACGCACTGCTCGAGCGTGCCCGCGAGGTGGCCCGCACGCGGTCGCCGCTCGTCGGCGACAACCAGGGCGTCATCAAGCGCGGCCTGCGGATGCCGCTGCTCGAGGATCTCGGCACGCCCACCCCGGCCACTCTCCTGTAGGACGTCCCACATGCTTCCCGTCATCGAGGACTGGCTGGCCGCCAACCTCGACCAGGTGATCGCCTGGCGCCGCGAGATCCACGCGTCGCCGGAGCTGTCGATGGCCGAGACGAAGACCACCGCGACCGTCGTGCGGATCCTGTCCGACGCCGGACTGGCTCCGACCGTGCTGCCCAAGGGCACCGGCGTCGTCTGCGACCTCGGGCCGTCCGACGCACCGCGGATCGGGCTGCGCGCCGACCTCGACGGTCTCCCCGTACCTGAACAGACCGGACTGCCGTTCGCCTCGCGTAACGAGGGCGTCTCGCACTCGTGCGGACACGACGCTCACGCGTCGATCCTGCTCGGCGTGGGCCTGCTCCTCAACGAGGTCCACAAGCGCGGCGAGCTGAAGGTCGGAGTCCGGCTGCTGTTCCAGGCCGCCGAAGAGGTGATGCCGGGTGGAGCGCTCGACGCGATCGACGCCGGCGCCGTCGACGGCCTCAACCGGATCTTCGCGCTGCACTGCGATCCGCATCTCGAGGTCGGCACCGTCGGTCTCCGGTCGGGTCCGCTGACCTCCGCCGCTGATCGTGTGGAAGTGCACCTGCACGGTCCCGGCGGGCACAGTTCGCGTCCGCACCTGACCAGCGATCTCGTCTACGCGATGGGCGCCATCATCACCGGCCTGCCGGGCATCCTGTCGCGCCGCATCGATCCGCGGTCGGGCACCGTCATGGCGTGGGGCGCCGTCCACTCGGGCAACGCCCCGAACGCCATCCCGCAGGAGGGGCGCATGCGCGGCACCGTCCGCACCGGCGACCACGCGACCTGGCAGCAACTGGAACCGTTGGTGCGCAGCGTGATCGGCGAGATCGCGGCACCGCTCGGCGTCGCCTGCGACATCACCTACTTCCGCGGCGTGCCCCCGGTCGTCAACGACGCCGAGAGCGTCCAGATGCTGCGTCACGCCGTCGACGGGATCGGCCCGGACGCCGAGGTCGACACACCGCAGTCGCCGGGCGGCGAAGACTTCGCCTGGTATCTGGAGAAGGTGCCGGGCGCGATGGCGCGACTGGGCGTGTGGAGCGGAACCGGCCCCATGTGCGATCTGCACCAGCCGAACTTCGACATCGACGAACGCGCCCTCGGCGTCGGCATCGCCACGCTCGCCGGAGTGGTTCTCGGAGCCTGACGCCGCCGGTCAGTCGTCGTCGAGGGGAGCGGCGGGGCCGGGGCCCACGTTGCGCGCTTCGTGCAGTCGGAGACGTTGCACGTAGTCGGCCGGGGCACCCGCGACCTCAGCGGCGTCGGCCATCACGCCGAGGTACCGCGCCGAAGGCAGTCCGCCCTCGTAGCCGTCGATCACGTACAGCCACGCCAGGACGGGCCCGTCCACGGTGTCGACCCGAGCCCGGATCTTCCGGTGGACGCCGAGCTCGGTGCCCTCCCACTGATCGAGGTTCTTCTCGTCCTCGTCCGGCACGTCGTAGAGCACCACGAAGACGCGTGCGTCCGGGTCGTCGCGGTCCTCGGTGACGGTGGCGAGCGAGCCCTCCCAGCCGATGTCGTCGCCTGCGAACGTCAGTCGCCAGCCGCACAACCAGCCGGTCGACGACATCGGCGAGTGCGGGGCGCGCTGCAGCATCTGCGCGGGATCCATGTTCGAGGCGTACGCGGCGTAGATGGGCACGCGGCCAGCCTATTCGGTTCCGCGATGCGGCGGAACCGTGACCCGGCTAAGTTTGAGTGGTCAACCCTTCCCACGTCCTACAGGAGTGTGCCACTGTGTCCAGAATCGTCATCATCGGTGGAGGTCCGGCGGGATACGAGGCCGCACTGGCTGGTGCGGCCTACGGCGCCGACATCACGATGATCGATTCGGATGGCCCCGGCGGCGCATGCGTCCTCTGGGACTGTGTCCCGTCGAAGACATTCATCGCGTCCACCGGCATCCGCACGGATGTCCGCCGCGCTCAGGACCTGGGTGTCCGGGTGCAGGTCGACGCCTCGCAGATCGATCTCCCGCGCATTCACCAGCGTGTGAAAGACCTCGCCTTCGCGCAGTCCGCGGACATCCGCGCACGTCTCACCTCGGAAGGGGAGAAGATCGTGTCCGGTCGGGCGCGTCTCGCCGCGACACAGCCGGGGGTCGGCGCGCACACCGTCGTCGCGACGCTGCCGGACGGCACGGAGGAGCAGTTCGACGGCGACGTCGTGCTCATCTCGACGGGAGCGTCGCCGCGCGTGCTCCCGACCGCCGTGCCCGACGGCGAACGCATTCTCAACTGGCGTCAGCTGTACGACCTGACCGAACTCCCCGAGCACCTGGTGATCGTCGGTTCCGGTGTCACCGGAGCCGAGTTCGCACACGCCTACACCGAGCTGGGCGTGAAGGTGACGCTCGTGTCGAGCCGCGACCGCGTGCTTCCGCACGAGGACGAGGACGCCGCGCTGGTCCTGGAGGACGCCTTCTCCGAGCGCGGCGTCACCCTCATCAAGCACGCCCGCGCAGATCAGGTGACGCGTGACGAGACCACCGCCACCGTGCACCTGGCCGACGGCAAGGAGGTCGTCGGCACGCATGTCCTGATGACCGTCGGTTCGGTGCCGAACACGGCGGACCTCGGTCTCGAGGAAGCCGGCATCGCCGTCGACCGCGGCGGGTACATCACCGTCGACCGCGTGTCGCGGACGTCGGTGCCCGGTGTGTACGCGGCGGGCGACTGCACCGGCCTGCTTCCGCTGGCATCGGTAGCAGCCATGCAGGGCCGCATCGCCATGTATCACTCGCTGGGCGAGGGCGTGAGCCCGCTGCGGCTGAAGACCGTCGCGTCGGCCATCTTCACGCGGCCGGAGATCGCGAACGTCGGCGTCTCGCAGAAGGCCATCGATGCGGGGGAGTACCCGGCGCGCACCGTCATGCTGCCGCTGAAGACCAATCCGCGAGCCAAGATGTCGGGCCTGCGGCGCGGCTTCATCAAGATCTTCTGCCGTCCCGCGACGGGTGTGGTGATCGGCGGCGTGGTCGTCGCGCCGAACGCCTCGGAGCTGATCCTGCCGATCGCGCTCGCCGTCGAGAACAAGCTGCAGGTGTCCGAAGTCGCCAGCACGTTCTCGGTGTACCCGTCGCTGTCGGGGTCGGTCGCCGAGGCCGCGCGCCAGCTCGTGCGTCACGACGACCTGGACTGACCGCGTTCGACGAGCGGGCTCGACGCCGGTCGAGCGCCCGGACTCGATTGGCGCGAGAGCCTTTATTCTAATAATCTTTGGAATATGGGTTCTTGGGGTGAATTGATGGGCCGCGAGCATCGCGCGCCGGTGATCGTGCTGGCGGGCGGCGTCGCGTTGTACGCGATCAACGTGTACTTGACGACGAGTCTGCTGCCGAACGCGGTCGCCGACATCGGCGGCGAAGAGCTGTACGCGTGGACGATGACGGTGTTCCTGGTCGCGTCGGTCATATCGTCGATGCTGGTCAGTCGGGCGCTCGCCCGATTCGGGGCGCGGTCGGCGTATGTGGTCGGCTTCGTCGCCTTCGCCGCGGGCACGGTGGTCGCGGCGGCCTCTCCGACGATGGCGGTGATGCTGATCGGGCGGGCGATCCAGGGCTTCGCCGGTGGTCTCCTCGCTGGTCTGGGGTTCGCGGTCGTCCGAACAGTGCTGCCGGAGCGGCTGTGGCAGCGGTCCATCGCGCTGATGTCCGCGATGTGGGGGATCGGCAACGTCATCGGTCCGATCGTCGGTGGCGC
>JASLJL010000314.1 GCA_030152405.1 Gordonia sp. (in: high G+C Gram-positive bacteria)
TGCCGCACCCGTCCGGCGCTCCCGGATCGCTGTACCTCGTCATGGACATCAGCTTCGCTGCCGATGGCGCGATTGCGGCGATCGATTCTGTACTGCGAGCGGATGAACTGGAGGTCGTGGAGGTTACTGCAGTCGGGTGAAATCGCAGTCCACCCCCCGGCAGACCTATTTGGAAGACTAGTTTCAGAGGCTTTCAAGGTTTGAATCACGTCATCAGGCCGAGACAGCCAGCAATCAAGCGCAAGTACGCCCGTAAATCCTGTACGACGTACAGGGGCGGTAGTTCGGCTGCTAGACCACCCGAATACGATAAGCGTGTGACCGACCTCTCCAAGGCTCCCGCCTCCCGCCCTTGGGCACTCTCGATGCCCGACCTCGCGCAGGCCGCCGTCTTCGCCGCGCTGATCGCCGTCCTCGGCCTCCCCGGCCAGATCAACCTCGCATCGGGCGTCCCGATCACCCTGCAGTCGCTCGGCGTCATGCTCGCCGGCGCAGTCCTCGGCCCGAAGAAGGGCACGCTGGCGGTCTTCATCTTCATGGTCCTCGCGATCGCCGGACTGCCCATCCTGTCCGGCGGCCGGACCGGACTCGTCGCCCTGAGCTCACCGACAGCGGGCTACTTCGTCGGCTTCCTGCCCGGAGTCCTGGTGATCGGCCTGCTCACCGCCTACCTGATGCCGCGCTACAACGTCTTCGCGGGCATCGTGTTCAACATCATCGGCGGCGTGATCGTGGTGTACGCCTTCGGAATCATCGGACTGCTCCTCAAGACCGACATGTCGCTGCTCGCGGCAATCAAGACCAACGGTCCGTTCCTCGCCGGCGACGCCATCAAGGCGACCGTCGCCGCACTCGTCGCGGCCCCCGTCCACCGTGGACGCCCAGGACTGATCGCTCCCCTGCGCCGCACGAAGAATGCCTGACACGTCGATCGTCTTCGACGGCGTCGAGCATTCGTTCGGCGACCGCCGCGTCCTCCGCGGCATCGATCTCGACTTGACGCAGCGGCGGATCGGCATCGTCGGCGCCAATGGGT
The DNA here is from genome assembly GCA_030152405.1 of Gordonia sp. (in: high G+C Gram-positive bacteria). Lineage (GTDB taxonomy): Bacteria > Actinomycetota > Actinomycetes > Mycobacteriales > Mycobacteriaceae > Gordonia. The sequence continues at coordinate 1,037 of JASLJL010000314.1, forward strand.
CCGGCAAGTCGACGCTGGCTCGCACGATCAACGGACTGATCCTCCCCGACGGCGGGACGGTCACGGTCAACGGCCGCGACGTCCGGAAGAACAAACGTCAGGTCCGCCGCGACGTCGGATTCATCTTCAGCGACCCCGACCGGCAGATCATCATGCCGACCGTCGTCGAAGACATCGAACTGTCCCTGTCGCGGAGTGTCAAAGACAAGGCGGCCCGCCACACCAAGGCGCTGGAGGTGCTCGCCGACTTCGGGTTGGACGGTCACGCCGACCAGCCGGCACACCAACTCTCCGGCGGACAGAAACAGCTCCTCGCCCTCGCGTCGGTGATGGTGCTCGGGCCGTCGATCCTCGTCGCCGACGAACCGACGACGATGCTCGATTTACGGAACACGCTCATGCTGCGCGACGTGTTCGCCGCGCTCGACGAACAGCTGATCGTCCTCTCGCACGACCTCGACATCCTCACCGACTACGACCGCGTCCTCGTCATCGACGACGGCCAGGTCGTGGCAGACGACGAGCCCGCCTCGGCCCTCGCCTTCTATCGGAAGTCGATGTCGTGAGTGGGTTGCGTTGTGGCGGGGCTGGTTTCGACTCGATCGTCGCTATCGCTCCTCTCGGCTCAACCACCGATAGGGACAGAGTCACGAGCACTCCAGTCGGCTCAACCACCGATAGGGACAGAGTCACGAGATCTCCACTGGGAAGCGGGATTTGACGTGATCGGGGTCTACGTTCCCGGGCGTTCGGTGCTTCACCGTCTCCCGGCGGGTCTCAAGTTTCTGCTGTTGGCATCGTCGATCATCGTGATGACGTTCGTTGTCCGAACGCCGGTCGCCGCGGGGATCGCGATCGCGGCGTCGGCGGCGACGTTCGTCGTCGCGTGGGTCCCGCTCCGAGTGGTGTGGATGCAGGTCCGCGGTGTGGTGTGGATGCTCGCAGCGCTGTTCGTGTTCCAGCTGATCATCACCGACTGGCAGCGCGCCGTTGTCGTGTGCTCGATCCTTCTCGCGTCGGCGTCGCTCGCAGCGGTCGTCACGCTGACGACACGCACCGCGGACATTCTCGATGCGCTGATACGCGCGATGTCGCCACTCACCCGCGTCGGCGTCCGCGTCGACCTGGTCGCGATGGCCTTTGCTTTGACGATCCGGAGCATCCCGCTGATCGCGGAGGTGTTCAGACAGGTGGACGAGGCGCGTCGTGCCCGCGGACTCCGCCCCGGCCCCCGCATCCTGTTCGCGCCGGTCATTCTCGCGACGCTGCAGACGGCCGACGGCTTCGCCGACACCCTCGCCGCCCGCGGGTTGGACTGAGTCGGGGCCGGTCCCCTGCGGCGAACGGTCGTTGCCGTTGGGTGGATCTCGACACAGGCGACTTCGCTAGCGCTCCGTAGCCCGGCTCGATCACCGCGTAGGGAGGCCCGACTCGATAGGGCGGTGACGTCAGGAACGATTCAGCGAGACGGCGGCGCGGATGAGGTCGACGAAGGCGTCGTCGTTGAGGACGTCGGACTCGCGGGTGTCGACGGCGCGGCGGGTGGCTGCGTCGAGACTGGCGTTGAACACCTTCTCCGGATCAGGGAGCGACGCGCCCTTCGCAAACGTCA
>JASLJL010000540.1 GCA_030152405.1 Gordonia sp. (in: high G+C Gram-positive bacteria)
CTCCAGGATGACCCGGCTGGTGAAGAACCCGCGGCTGTCGTTGACGACGATCGGCGTCTTGCGGATCGCGAGCGTGTAGTCGATGACCTTGGCGAGGACTTCGTCCTTGGTCTTGTCACCACGGATGATCTCGACCAGCGGCATCTTGTCGACCGGCGAGAAGAAGTGGATACCGATGAAGTCCTCGGGACGGTTGACGCCCTCGGCCAGGATCGTGATCGGCAGGGTCGAGGTGTTCGAGCCGAGAACGGCGTCGGGCTCGACGATGTCCTGGATCTCCTGGAACACCTTGTTCTTGACCTCGACCGACTCGAACGCGGCCTCGATCACCAGGTCGACGCCCTTGAAGTCTGCGGGGTCGATGGTGGGGGTGATGCGGGCGAGGAGCGCGTCGCTCTTCTCCTGCGTGGTCTTGCCGCGCGAGAGAGCCTTCTCCTCGAGCTTCTCCGAGTAGCCCTTGCCGCGCTTGGCTGCCTCGATGTCGATGTCCTTGAGGACGACCTCGATGCCGGCCTTCGCCGACACGTAGGCGATAGCAGCACCCATCATGCCTGCGCCGATGACGCCGACCTTCTTGGCCTGGAACTTCTCGAAGCCCTCGGGGCGCGAGCCGCCGCCGTTGATGTGCTGCAGGTCGAAGAAGAACGCCTTGATCATGTTCTGCGCGACCTGGCCGGTCACCAGCGACACGAAGTAGCGGGTCTCGACCTCGTCAGCGGTGTCGACGTCGACGTACGCGCCTTCGATGGCTGCGGCGAGGATCGCACGCGGCGCGGGCATGTTGGTGCCCTTGATCTGCTTGCGCAGGAGTGCCGGGAATGCGGGCAGGTTCGCCGCGACAGCCGGGTTGGTCGGTGCGCCGCCGGGCATCTTGTAGCCCTTGACGTCGAACGGCTGCTGAGCCTCGGGGTTGGCCGCGATCCACTTCTTCGCCGCGGGGACGAGTTCCTCGATCGAACCGACGACCTCGTTGATCAGGCCGATCTCCTTGGCCTTGGCAGGCTTGAGACGCGGGCCCTGCAGCAGGACGCCCATGAGCGCCTGCTGGAAGCCGAGGAGGCGCACGGTGCGGACGACGCCGCCGCCGCCGGGGAGCAGGCCGAGGGTCACCTCGGGCAGGCCGAGCTGGTTGCCCTTGACGTCGGCTGCGATGCGGTAGTGGCAGTGGAGAGCGATCTCCAGGCCGCCCCCGAGTGCCGCGCCGTTGATCGCGGCGACGACCGGCTTGCCGAGGGTCTCCAGACGACGAAGGACCTTCTTGAGGCCGTTCGTGCGGTTGGTGATCTCGGTGGCGATCTCCTCCTTGGACTTGTCGCCGCGTCCCGCGGTCATGTCCTTGAGATCGCCGCCCGCGAAGAAGGTCTTCTTCGCCGAGGTCAGCACGACACCTGCGATGTCGTCCTTCTCAGCCTCGAGGCGGTCGATGGTCGCCGACATCGAATCGATGTAGGTCTGGTTCATCGTGTTGGCGCCCTGGTTGGGGTCGTCCATCGTCAGGACGACGACGCCGTCGGCGTCCTTCTCCCACGAAATCATGTTGTCACTCATGACAGATAAGTTCCTTCTCGTTCCGGGCGATCAGAGGCGTTCGATGACGGTCGCGACGCCCATGCCGCCGCCGATGCAGAGGGTGACCAGGCCGTAGCGGCCGCCGATGCGGTCCAGCTCGTCCAGGGTCGAGCCGAGGATCATCGCGCCGGTCGCGCCGAGCGGGTGGCCGAGCGCGATGGCGCCGCCGTTGATGTTGACCTTCTCGTGGGGAACCTTGAGGTCCTTCATCCACTTCATGACCACCGAGGCGAAGGCCTCGTTGAGCTCGAACACGTCGATGTCGTCGACGGTCAGGCCGGCGCGCTTGAGAGCGAGCTCGGTCGACGGGGTCGGGCCGGTGAGCATGATCGACGGCTCCGAGCCGATCTCGCCGTACGACACGATGCGGCCGCGCGGGGTCAGGCCGTTGCGCTTGCCCGCCTCCTCGGAACCGATGAGGACCAGGCCCGAGCCGTCGACGATGCCGGAGCTGTTGCCGCCGGTGTGGACGTGGTTGACCTGCTCGACGTTCGGGTACTTCTGCATCACGACGTCGTCGAAGCCCGCCATGGCGGCCAGGCCCGCGAAGGCCGGCTTCAGCTTGCCGAGGCTCTCGGCGGTGGTGCCGGGACGACGGTGCTCGTCGTTGTCGAGGAGCGTGACGCCGTTGATGTCCTTGACGGGGATGATCGACTTCGCGAAGCGACCCTCGTCCCACGCCTGTGCGGCGCGACGCTGCGACTCGGCGGCGTACGCGTCGACGTCGTCACGCGAGAAGCCCTCGATGGTGGCGATGAGGTCGGCGCCGATGCCCTGCGGTGCGATGTAGTTGTCGTACGCGGTGGCGGGGTCCATGAAGAGTGCGCCGCCGTCGCTGCCCATCGGCACGCGCGACATCGACTCGACACCGCCGGCGAGGACCAGGTCGTCGAAGCCCGAGCGGACCTTGGCCGCGGCCAGGTTCACGGCCTCGAGGCCCGAGGCGCAGAAGCGGTTGATCTGGGTGCCGGGAACGGTCTCGCCGAGGCCCGAGGTGAGGGCTGCGGTACGTGCGATGACCGCACCCTGCTCGCCCACCGGGGACACGACACCGAGCACGACGTCGTTGATGTCCTTGGGGTCGAGATCGCCGTGACGGGCGAGGAGTCCGTCGATCAGACCCGAGACGAGGTCGATCGGCTTGACGCTGTGCAGCGAGCCTCCGCGCTGCTTGCCACGGGGCGTGCGGACCGCCTCGTAGATGAATGCTTCGTCGGACACAAGTGTTCCTTTCACACGAACCTCAGATGGTTACGACCATGAGGCTAACCCCCAATAACGGTTTTGGCTATACCGGGAGGTCAGGTCTATACAAATTCGTCCACAGTTCGGCTATGGTCGGTTCACCATGACGTCAAC
>JASLJL010000322.1 GCA_030152405.1 Gordonia sp. (in: high G+C Gram-positive bacteria)
GGCTCTCCGCTTTGCCCCGCACCGATCCGAGCCGTTCCTCGGCGGTGCGGAGCGTCAGTCGGGTCTCGACCTCCATCGACCGCGCCGACGCGACTTCGGCTGCGGCGGCCTCGCGCATACCGCTGTCGAGGTCGCCGACCGTCGGGTCGTCGTGCTCGTCGAGCGCTCGCGCCAGCCGCTCCTCCACCTCGGTGAGGGCGGCGAGGTTGTCCGCGCGTCCTTCTTCGACGAATCGCCGCTGCCGGGTTAGCCGATCGGCTTCGTCGCGTGCAGCACGGACGTCTGAGCCGAGGCGGCCCAACTGCTCGTATGCAGCGCCGACATTGGCGTCGGACTCGTTGAGTGCGGCGAGCGCACCTTCGGCGGCGTCACGTGCCTCGGCTTCGATCGCCTGGGCCGCGGCGAGCTCTTGGACCACCCGCTCGACGGTCGCCCGCGCTTTCGCGAGGTCGTCGGTGGCCGTGTCGACCGCCGACTGCACTTCGAGCGTCGACGGGCGCTTGGACGACCCGCCTTCCACCGAGGCAGCGGAGACGCGGTCGCCGTCGGAGGTGACCGCGACGAGTCCGTGCTCGGCGGCCACGTCCAGTCCGGCGGACGCGTCGTCGACGATCACGATGTCGGCGAGCAGCAGGTCGACGGCGCCGCTGATCGTCTCCGGCGCGGTGACCACGTCACGTGCCCACACGACTCCCTGGGGAAGCTTCGGTCGATCGACGGTCGGCCGTGGTGACAATCCTCCGAGGATCAGCGACGCGCGGCCGCCGTCTCCAGCCCGCAACGCGTCGAGCGCGCGGACCGCGGTGATGCCGTCGACAGTCGCGATCGCGTCGGCGGCCGGCCCGAGGGCCGACGAGACCGCCGTCTCGTAACCGGGTTCGACGGTGAGCAGGTCCGACAACGGCGCGAGCAGACCGTCACCCGCGTGCTCTTGCAGCCATGCCCCGCCGTCACCGCGCTCAAGGCCGACGGCGAGCGCTCCGATGCGCGCGGTGAGCGATGCGATCGAATGTTCGGCGTCGCGCTCTGTCTTGCGGAGTTCCACGACTGTCTCCGACGCGGCCTCCAGCGCGGCCATGCAGCGCTCATGGTGTTCGTCGAGGCTCGCCTCACGCGATTCGAGCTCCGCGGTGGCGGCCGTCTGCTCGTCGATCAACGCCTGAGCCGCGTCGGCCCGCTGATGAGCCGCCTCGATCCCCTCCGCCAGGCGAGCGGTCTCGGAGTCGACGGACTCCACCTTGGTCCGCAGGTTGGCGGCTTGGCCTTCGAGTCGCGCGAGCCCTTCTCGACGATCGGCGACGGCCTGCACGGCCGCCATGTGCGCCTTCTCCGCTGCGTTGGCGGCCTGTTCGGCCGCTTGGAGCGCGGCTGTCGCGTATTCGAGTCGCTCGGCCCCCTCTTCGACGGCGAGTGACAGTTCAGCCTCGGTCATCGCGGCCTCTTCGGCCTGTTGTTCCAGGGTCTCGGGATCCGGGCCCGACGGTGCGGCCGACGGCTGGGACAGATGGGCGGCGCGCTCCCCCGCGACGCGGCGGGTGCCGTCGACGCGCTCGGCGAGAGTTGAGAGTTGGTGGTAGACGCGCCCGGCCTCCGTCGCGGCCGGCATGATCTGGGCGAGATGCTCCTGCGCAGCGGTCAACGCCGCCGTCGCCTCGTCGAGTTGCGCGGCCACCTCGTCCTGCCGTGCCCTGATCTCGTGTTCCAGACTGGTGTGCTGGGCCATCTCCTCCCGGCGCATAACGAGGTCGTCGGCGGCCAGGCGCAGGCGGGCGTCGCGGAGGTCTGCCTGCACGGTCGCGGCTCGGCGTGCGACCTCGGCCTGCCGACCGAGGGGCTTGAGCTGCCTGCGCAGTTCCGTGGTCAGGTCCGTCAGACGCGCGAGATTGGCGGCCATGGCGTCGAGCTTGCGGACGGCCTTCTCCTTGCGGCGGCGGTGTTTGAGCACGCCTGCCGCCTCTTCGATGAAGGCTCGTCGGTCTTCGGGTTTGGACTCCAGGATCGCCGACAGCCTGCCCTGGCCGACGATGACGTGCATCTCTCGGCCGATACCGGAGTCGGAGAGCAGCTCCTGGACATCCATCAGACGGCACGAATTGCCGTTGATCTCGTACTCGCCCGCGCCGTCGCGGAACATGCGCCGCGTCACGGAGACCTCGGAGTAGTCGATCGGCAGCGCGCCGTCGGAGTTGTCGATGGTCAGCGTCACCTCGGCGCGCCCGAGTGGTGCGCGCCCGGACGTCCCGGCGAAGATGACGTCGGCCATCTTGCCGCCGCGGAGCGCCTTGGCGCCCTGCTCGCCCATCACCCACGTGAGAGCGTCGACGACGTTCGACTTGCCCGACCCGTTCGGCCCCACCACACACGTGATGCCGGGCTCGAACCGCAGCGTCGTCGACGACGCGAACGATTTGAAGCCCTTGAGGGTGAGGCTCTTCAGGTGCACGGCTGTCCAGTTTACCCGTGCGACCTCAGCGTTCGACGAACGAGTGCAGGTCTCCGCGCGGCGCGGTGAAGTCCTCGACCACCAGGTCGACGCGTCCCGGAGTGGTGCCGGACCGCAATGCTGTCAGCAGGGCGTCCAACTGCGGGCGCGGACCTTCGGCCACCACGTGGACTCGACCGTCCCGATGGTTCGACGCGTATCCGACTAGTCCCAGTTCGAGCGCCCGCGAGCGCGTCCACCAGCGGAAGCCGACGCCTTGGACGTTCCCGTGGACCCACGCCGACAGCCGCTCCACGAGTCAGTCCGTCTCGATGGCGAGATCGACCTGCGCGCCGGCCTTGATGGTCCGCCCGACGGTGCAGACCTTGTCGACCGCACGCTCAACCACCACGAGGAGGCGTTGCGCGGCCTCCGGGTCGAGGTCGGAGAGGTCCACCTCCAGCGTCTCCGAGAGCACCGGGTACACCTCGTTCTCCCGGTCCGCGTCGCCGGACACGCGGACGGTGGCGTCGTAGTCGTCGCCGAGGCGTCGCGAGAGCGGCTTGTCCGACGACATGCCTGTGCAGGCCGCGAGTGCGATCTTCAGCAACTCACCGGGAGTGAACACGCCCTCGACATCGGCGGAACCGATCAGCACCTCCGCGCCCCGCGAGCTCTGGCCGGTGTAGCGACGGGTTCCGGTGCGTTGCACCCACAGTTCGGTCATGGTGTGAAGACTCCTTCGTCGTTGTGTGGGTGGCAACACGAGAGGCGCGCGAATGCTTCCCTCGTTGGCTTGTCCTTGTCACCAGCGTAGTGACCGCCGCGTTCATGGCGCCGACCGACGTCGCCGAGTCCAGCCGCCGTACAATGTTCACCGATTCCGCACCTCGGAAACGCGGACCGGAAGACAACAGTCGCCCGGGACCGGATGGAGATGGTCCCGGGCGACTGTTGTCTTCCGGTCCGCGTTTCCGAGGTGCGGAATCGGTGAACATTGTACGGCGGCTGGACTCGGCGACGTCGGTCGGCGCCAAGAACGCGGCGGTCACTA
>JASLJL010000359.1 GCA_030152405.1 Gordonia sp. (in: high G+C Gram-positive bacteria)
GACACGAGTGCGCACACGCTGCGGCGAAATCTGGACTGCGATGATCCGACCATCGTCAGAACGTATCCGCGGGCGAGTCCGGTGACCAGCACTTCACCCCACCGCGGCACGTGACGGCCGACAAGACGTCACGGGATGCCACGGAAGTCACGCGGAGCGGCGGTATGTACCCCGCCGAACTGTGACGATCGCGGCGCTACGTGACGTTCGTGTCCGCGTACAGGGCGGCGAGAGCCATCGCCGACAGCAGTCCGCGCAGTTCGTCTGCGGGATACGACGGCAGACGCGGTGACGAGTTGAGCAGGCCGAAACCGGCGTGGACCCGTACCCGGGCCTGCTCGCGGGTGCACTGCTCGGCGGTGGCGTCGTGCAGCACGTCCACCCACCGTTCCAGATATTGGCGCTGCAGTGACCGGACGCGGCGGTTGGCGTCGGGCGTCATCGACGGCAGATCTCGGTCCTGGACGACGATCAGGTCGGGTTTGGTCACGAGCATGTCGATGTGGAACTCGATGAGGCGGCGCAGGACGTCAGGCGGATCCCCGCCCTCGGCCACCACCGCTTCGCCTCCGGCGTGCAGTCGCTCGCTGATGTCGAGGAGCATCTGGTCGAGCAGGTCGGTCTTGGACGAGAAGTGCCGGTACATGGCGGGCCCGCTCACTCCGACCTCGGCTCCGATGTCCTCCAACCGCACCCCGGAGAAGCCGCGGGTGGCCATCTGTCGGGCCGCCGCGGCGATCAGTTCCGCCCGTCGCGCGGCCTTGGCCTGGGAACGCTTTGTTCCCGGCGCCGCGACTGCGGTGCCGGGAACAGGGTGCTCAGCGTCGGTCATCTATCAGTTCGGCGGCGCGTTCTTCGCCTCGGCGAGACCTTCGATGATGACCGCGGTCACCAGCAGCGCCGCCTGCAGGAAGCCCAGGATCAGCGCGACGATGGCGCCCGCACCCAGCCCGATGAACGGCGGAAGCCCCATGGACGCCGCGAAGATGCCCAGCCAGCCCGCGGTCGCGAGGAAGGCGAGATAGGGCAGGAACTTCCGCCACTTCGGCGCGATCAGTGCGACGGTGCCGACGGCGACCGCCCCGAGCAGGATGAAGAACCAGCCGACGCTGAGCAGGAGTGTCGGAGAGAAGAACGCCGGGACGTCCACCGAACCGTTGAGGTCGGACGCCCACTTGTCCGCGTCCCGCTCGATGGAATCGTCGATGGTGAGCCAGGCGAGGAAGCCCATGAAGAACGTGATGACGCCGGCCAGGGCCGACCCGAGCGTGAGCTTGTAGGGCAGGGGCAGCGTCGACAGGAACGACGGCTGCGCCGGCGCCGGAGGTCCGAATGCGGGCTGGCCGTACTGCCCCGGCTGCGCGTACTGACCCGGTTGCGGGTACTGGCCCGCCACGGTCTGGCCCGCGAACGGCTGGCTGGGCGGCTGCTGGCCACCCCACTGCTGCCCCTGCGACGGATCGTAGTTCACGGTCGGCGACTCGGGCGCTCCACCGGCGAACGGCTCGAACCCTCCGCTCGGGGGCTGATTGCTCGGGTTGCTGGGTGCATTGCCCGGCTGACCGGGATACGGAGGCTGCGTCATGCACGTATTGAACCACCCGATCACGGCGGAATCACGCTTCAGACCCATCGGACGTCGGCGAATTCGATCGAACGGTATACACCGGCGGCACGTCGCGGGTCAGTCGGCGAACACGACGCGGGTGCGCAGGGCGATGTCCTGCAACGACTTCCGCTTCGGCGACAGCACGACCCATGCGAGTCCGAACGGGAACACCACGCAGAACGCGGCCCGCGGCAGAATCCGCACCACCGGGACGTTGCCGCCTGCCGTGTTCGCCAACCGGAGCCCGAGGAACGCGTAACCGACGGTGCGACCGGTGACCGCCCAGCAGATGAACAGGTACAGCACCGCGGTCACGAAGAAGCCTGTCGCCGTGAAGATCCACATCACTTCAGGGAATCGGAACTCGCGGAAGTCGACGGCGAACAGGATGATCGCCATCGACAGGTACCCGATGCCCATCAGCAGCATGACGACGCCGAAATCGATGCCGGCCGCGATCGACCGCGACACGATCCCCGCGTCGCGGATCGTCGGCTGATGAGAGGGAGCGGCCGCGTCAGTCATTGCCCTGCTTCCGTCCGAGCATTCGGTTGACGATGCCTTCGACGACGTCGTCGGCGCGTTCGCTGCCGGTCCGGACGTCGGAGATCATCTCGGTGGTCACCGTGGTGCTCGCTCCGCGCACCACCGACGACATGTCGACGCCGTCGAGGAACTCGTTCACGTCGACGCGCGCGAGGACCGCGTCGAGGTCGAGGCCGGCCAGGAGCGCGTTCAGATCGATCCGCTCCAACAGCTTCGGCAGGTCCACCTGATCGAGGACTGCGTTGATGTCCAGCCGGGCGATCAGGCGGTTGAGGTCGACGGTGTCGAGGACTGCGTTGATGTCGAGCTTCTCGAGGAGACTGTTCACATCGATCTTGGCGATCAGTTGGTCGACGTCGAGGGTCTCGACTATCGGGTTCACGTCGAGTGTCCCGACGATCCGGTTGAGGTCGATCGCATCCATCAGCACCTGCGTCGCGTCGATCTCCTCGGTGAGGAACGTCAACGCCTCCGACAGCACGAATCGGATGGTGCTGCCCGGAACCGAGACGGCCTTGCCGACCGTTTCGGACAGTAGCTTCGAGATCATCGATAAATCATGTCAGATGCAAGAACCCCGGTGCGGCACTCTCGTGCCGGACCGGGGTTCTGTGCTGAGTCGCTACAGGATCAGAGCGCCTCGTACAGTTCGCGGGCGAGGCGAGCGGTCTCGCTCGGGGTCTTGCCGACCTTCACGCCTGCGGCCTCGAGGGCCTCCTTCTTCGCCTGCGCGGTGCCGGAGCTGCCCGACACGATGGCGCCTGCGTGACCCATCGTCTTGCCTTCCGGCGCGGTGAAGCCCGCGACGTAGCCGACGACCGGCTTGGTGACGTTGGCCTTGATGTAGTCGGCCGCACGCTCCTCGGCGTCGCCGCCGATCTCACCGATCATGACGATCAGCTTGGTCTCGGGATCGTTCTCGAACGCCTCGATGGCGTCGATGTGCGTGGTGCCGATGACCGGGTCGCCGCCGATGCCGATGGCGGTCGAGAAGCCGAGGTCACGGAGCTCGTACATCATCTGGTAGGTCAGGG
>JASLJL010000444.1 GCA_030152405.1 Gordonia sp. (in: high G+C Gram-positive bacteria)
CGCGGACGCGGCTGGGTCACCGACGGCGGCGACCTGTGGGAGACGCTCGAACGCCTCAACAACGACGGGTGTTCGCGCTACGTCGTGACCGACGTCAGCAAGGACGGGACGTTGACCGGTCCGAACCTCGAACTGCTCGCGCAGGTGGCTCGGGCCACCGACTCGCCGATCGTCGCCTCGGGCGGCGTCTCGACGGTGGCCGATCTGGTCGCGATCGCCGAGCTCACCGACCTGGGCGTCGAGGGTGCGATCATCGGCAAGGCCCTGTACGCGGGACGTTTCACGCTCCCCGAAGCTCTGGCTGCGGTGTCGTCGGGAGAATGACCGTGCCTGTTCCGGCGGGTCTCGACCCGCAGCGGCTGCTGGCGGTGGCTGAGGGCGTGCTCGATTCGGTGCAGGACACGTTCATCGACGGCCTCGGCGCGCCGAGCGCGGTGTCGAAGGTCGGTGACGACTTCGCCACTCACGTCGACCTCTCGCTGGAACGACGCATCGGAGCCGAACTGCAGGATCGGACCGGCATCGAGGTGCACGGCGAAGAGTTCGGCGGGCCGCCGTCGGAGGCGGGCACGGTGTGGATCCTCGACCCGATCGACGGGACGTACAACTACTCGGTCGGTCTCCCGTTGGCCGCGATGCTGCTGTCGCTCGCCGTGGAGGGGGAGCCGATCATCGGCATCACCCGCCTGCCGCTGCTGAAGCAGTCGTATTCGGCCGTCGTGGGGGAGTCGTTCACCGTCGACGGTCGGCCCGGACCGCGGTTGCCGGAGAGCGAGCTCTCCACCGCGGTGATCGGATGCGGCTCGTTCAACGCGCAGGCCGGTGGGCGGTACTCGGGCGCCGCGCGTGCGGATCTCTACCGGATGCTCAGCTATCGGGCTCGTCGGATGCGGATGACCGGTTCCACCGGCGCCGACCTCGCCTACGTCGCGGCCGGCGTGTTCGGCGGAGCGGTGTCGTTCAGCAGACACGCCTGGGACAACGCGGCGGGCGTCGCGCTGATCCGCGCCGCGGGCGGAGTGGCCACCGACGTCCACGGGCATCCGTGGCGGGTGGGATCACGGTCCATGGTGGCCGGGAACAAGCGACTTCATGAAGAATTGCTGACGGTGGTCGCACAGAGCGGAGTGCCGGACAGGCGAGGCACAGAGAGCAAGGTGGAGCAGTGAGCGTGGCGGTACGGGTCATCCCATGTCTGGACGTGGACGACGGCCGGGTGGTCAAGGGCGTCAACTTCGCGAACCTCCGTGACGCGGGCGATCCCGTCGAGCTGGCCGCGCGCTACGACGCGGAGGGCGCCGACGAGCTGACGTTCCTCGACGTCACCGCGTCGAGTTCGGGTCGTTCGACGATGATCGACGTGGTTCGTCGAACGGCCGACCAGATCTTCATCCCGCTCACCGTCGGCGGTGGCATCCGCACCGTCGACGACGTCGACACGATGCTGCGCGCCGGTGCGGACAAGGTGAGCGTGAACACCGCGGCCATCGCGCGGCCGGACGTGCTCGACGAGATGAGCCGCCGTTTCGGCTCTCAGTGCATCGTGTTGTCGGTGGACGCGCGAACGGTTCCTGCGGGCGAGGAAGCGACGTCGTCGGGCTGGGAGGTGACGACGCACGGTGGTCGCCGAGGCACCGGCATCGACGCCGTCGAGTGGGCGCGTCGGGGAGCGGAGCTCGGCGTAGGAGAGATCCTCCTCAACTCGATGGACGCAGACGGGACCAAGGACGGCTTCGACCTCGCCATGATCCGTGCGGTCCGGGCCGCGGTCTCGATCCCGGTCATCGCATCCGGCGGCGCGGGAGCGGCCGCAGACTTCGCTCCCGCAGTCGAAGCGGGCGCCGACGCAGTGCTCGCGGCGTCGGTGTTCCACTTCGGCGAACTGACGATCGGACAGGTCAAGGACGCCATGCGCGCTGAGCGCATCACCGTCCGCTGACCGTCACCCCACCTCTCCAGGAGCAACTCTCATGGCACTGCCCGCAGAACTCGCGGCGAAACTGAAGCGCGGACCGGACGGTCTGTTCGCCGCGATCGCGCAGGAACGCGACACCGGCATCGTCCTGATGATGGCTTGGATGGACGACGAGTCGCTCGAACGCACCCTCGCCACCCGCAAGGCCACCTACTACTCGCGTTCGCGCCAGGAGTACTGGGTCAAGGGCGAGACGAGCGGCCACACGCAGTACGTGCACGACATCAGGATCGACTGCGACGGCGACACCCTGCTGCTCACCGTCGACCAGGTCGGGGCCGCCTGCCACACCGGCAATCACAGTTGCTTCGACACCGAGCCGCTGGAGTTCGCCGACTCCGTCATCGACTCCGCCGATCCCGACACAGAAGGGCGCTGACATGCCGCTGATCCAGATCTCGCAGACCGCCGGTCTCTCCGAGGCGGTGAAGCGGGAGACCATCGCCGCCGTCACCGAGGCGTACGCGAAGGCGACAGGCAAGAACCCCGACTCGGTGTGGGTGACGATCACCGAGATCCCCCGCAGTCAGTGGGGCGTCGGCGGGGAACCGCTCGGATGAGCCTGCACACGACGTCGCTCGACGAGTTCCTCGATCTGGCCGCCGATCACCGGGTGGTCCCGGTGACCCGGAAGGTGCTCGCCGACTCGGAGACCCCGCTGTCGGCGTACCGGAAGCTCGCCGGTGAACGCGACGGCACATTCCTGCTGGAGTCGGCGCCGAACGGGCAGTCGTGGTCGCGGTGGTCGTTCATCGGGTCGGGGTCGTCGGCGCTCACCGTCGCCGACGGCGCCGCCCACTGGTGGGGCGCGGTCCCGGCCGGCGCACCCGTCGGCGGCGATCCGCTGGACGCCCTGGCCGAGTCGCTCCGGCTGCTGCAGACCGAAGCGCTCGCCGACATGCCGCCGCTCACCGGCGGCTTCGTCGGCTTCATGGCCTACGACTTCGTCCGCCGCCTCGAACGGCTCCCGTCGACCACGGTCGACGACCTCGGGCTGCCCGACATGTTCTGGTTGCTGACGTCCGAACTCGCGGCGTTCGATCACCACGAGGGCACGATCACGCTGATCGCGAACGCGATCAACTGGGACGGCAGCGACGACCGCGTCCACGACGCCTACGCCGACGCTGTCCGCCGCCTCGACGAGATGACGGCCGCGCTGGCCGCACCCGCGGCGTCGACGGTGTCGACGTTCGACCGTCCGACGCCCGACTACTCGTCGCAGCGGACGCTCGACGAGTATCGAGTGATCGTCGACGAGGTGGTCGGGGAGATCGAGGCGGGCGAGGCGTTCCAGGTGGTCCCGTCGCAGCGCTTCTCGATGGACACCGAGGCTGATCCGCTCGACGTGTACCGGGTCCTGCGCGCGTCCAATCCCAGCCCGTACATGTATCTCGTCCGAGTCCCGGGCGTCGGCCGCGACCCGTTCACGATCGTCGGCTCGTCGCCGGAAGCGCTGGTCACCGTCACCGACGGGGTCGCCACGACTCACCCGATCGCGGGCACCCGGTGGCGTGGGGCCACCGAAGCCGAAGACCAGCTCCTCGCGAAGGGCCTCCTGGAGGACGAGAAGGAGAACTCCGAGCACCTGATGCTCGTCGATCTCGGTCGCAACGATCTCGGACGAGTCTGCGAACCGGGCACCGTTCGGGTGACCGACTATCGGCGGGTGGAGCGGTACAGCCACGTGATGCACCTGGTGTCCACGGTGTCCGGCCGCCTCCGCGATGAGAAGCACGCCCTCGACGCCGTCACCGCCTGCTTCCCGGCGGGCACGCTCACGGGAGCTCCGAAGGTGCGGGCGATGGAGATCATCGAGGAGCACGAGATCACCCGGCGCGGTCTCTACGGCGGGATCGTCGGCTATCTCGACTTCGCGGGCGACGCCGACACCGCCATCGCGATCCGGACGGCTCTCATGTCCGGCGGCACGGCCTACGTTCAAGCAGGTGGCGGGGTGGTGGCCGACAGCGACGCCGAGTACGAGTTCAACGAGGCCCGCAACAAGGCCACCGCGGTGCTGAACGCGGTCGCGGCCGCGGGCACGGTCACCCGCGTGGACGGCGGCCGGTCATGACCCAGGAGGCCGCAGTGCACGACGAGACGAAGGCGAAGCCCAACCGTCGGCAGCAGGCGATCGCGTCGCTTCTGCTGATCTTGGCCGCGGCCGCTCTGTGGAGCTCCTCGCGGATGACGTGGGCAGACGTCCTCGCGACCGACGGATTGTCGTTGCCCCGCGTGTTCGTGGTGCGAGGTGCGGACTGGAGTCCGTGGCTCACCGGTGTCGCCGCCTTGTTCGGTGCGGGCGTCATCGCGCAGTTCGCCGTCCGCGGGTGGGTGCTGCGGGTGGTCGCGCTGATCATCGCGATCGCCGGACTGCTGTCGGCGATCCCCGCGATCTCCTTGATCAGAGACGGCGACGACGACCTGTACGCGTCGACTCGGATCGACATCCCCGGCCGCTACGAGATCGAAGCGGTGACCGCCAAGATGACGCCGGGGTACCTGCTGATCGCCGGAGCGATCTGCGCCGTGGTCGCCGCGGTGCTGCTGATGCGCGGTGCAGCTGCACGCGGGATGTCGTCGAAGTACTCGTCGCCCGCGGCACGTCAGGAAGAGCTGGAGAAGAAGGTGTTCGCCGAGCGTGAGCGCCGTCTCGCGGCAGGGGAGGACGTCGACGCACCGGGCGCCGCCGACGGCAACGAACGGCTCATGTGGGACTCGCTCGACAGCGGCGTCGATCCGACCGACGATCGTTCGTGACGACGCCGCGGCGGGAAACCACAGGACGGCTCGACTGTGCTCTCGAGAGCTGATCGATCGCTCAACAGTCGGGGACGGACCGGCAGCGGACCCCGATCCCGACCGCGGTTCGGTCGATGCTTACTCTTGATGCACAGCGCGAGAAAGGGGCGTCCCGCATGAGCAGCCAGTCAGTGCTCGATTCGATCATCGACGGAGTGAAGGCGGACGTCGCTGCGCGCGAAGCAGTGCTCGACCTCGCCGCGGTCAAGGCTCTCGCCGCGAAGGCTCCCGAGCCCCGTGACGCCTCCGCCGCTCTCCGCATGCCCGACATCGGGGTGATCGCCGAGGTGAAGCGCGCGAGCCCGTCCAAGGGGCAGCTGTCGAACATCACCGATCCGGCGAGCCTCGCCAAGCAGTACGAGGACGGCGGGGCACGGGTCATCAGCGTCCTCACCGAGGAACGTCGATTCAACGGCTCCCTCGCCGACCTCGACGCGGTCCGCGCCGTGGTCGACATCCCGGTCCTGCGCAAGGACTTCATCGTCGGTCCGTACCAGATCCACGAGGCTCGCGCTCACGGCGCGGACGTCATCCTGCTGATCGTCGCGGCGCTGGAGCAGAAGGTGCTCGCATCGCTTCTCGACCGCACCGAGTCGCTCGGGATGACGGCACTCGTCGAGGTGCACACCGAAGAGGAGGCGAACCGCGCACTGGAGGCGGGCGCGAGCGTCGTCGGCGTCAACGCGCGCGACCTCAAGACGCTCTCCGTCGACCGCGACGTGTTCGCGCGGATCGCGCCCGGTCTGCCGTCCGACGTCGTGCGGATCGCCGAGTCGGGTGTCCGCGGTCCCGCCGATCTGCTCGCCTACGCGGGCGCGGGCGCCGATGCGGTGCTCGTCGGCGAAGGGCTCGTGACGTCGGGCGACCCGCGGGCGGCAGTCGCCGATCTCGTGGCTGCGGGGGCACACCCCTCGTGCCCCAAACCGTCTCGCTGACCAGCACGGTCGTGAAGAAGAGCGCCTGCGCGGGCGGCCGCGCAGGCGCGTAATTCGTTTGCCGCCACCAGAGCTCGATGAGGATGATGGATCACGTGACCGATCAGACCGACTTTCCCAAGGCAAGCGACGGCGTCGCCGACATCGCGCAGATCGGGCCGGACGAGCACGGCCACTGGGGTGTGTTCGGCGGACGCCATGTGCCCGAGGCGCTCATGGCGGTGATCGACGAAGTGACCGTCACGTACGAGAAGCTCCGCACCGACACCGAGTTCCTCACCGAACTCGACCGGCTGCAACGTGACTACTCGGGACGTCCGTCGCCGCTGTACGAAGCCACCCGGCTGTCCGGTGACGCAGGCGGCGCTCGGCTGTTCCTCAAGCGCGAGGATCTCAATCACACCGGCTCGCACAAGATCAACAACGTGCTCGGCCAAGCCCTGCTCGCCAAGCGCATGGGCAAGACGCGGGTCATCGCCGAGACCGGCGCGGGCCAGCACGGTGTCGCGACCGCCACGGCATGTGCGCTGCTCGATCTCGAGTGCCTCATCTACATGGGCCGCGTCGACACCGAGCGCCAGGCGCTCAACGTCGCCCGCATGCAGTTGCTCGGCGCCACGGTGGTGGCGGTGGAGTCCGGCTCAGCCACGCTCAAGGACGCGATCAACGAGGCGTTGCGCGACTGGGTGACGAACGCCGACGACACGTACTACTGCTTCGGCACCGCCGCGGGACCGCACCCGTTCCCCATGCTCGTCCGCGACTTCCAGCGGATCATCGGAATGGAGGCGCGCTACCAGATCCTGGAGAAGACCGGGCGTCTGCCCGATGCGGTCACCGCGTGCGTGGGCGGCGGCTCCAACGCGATCGGCATCTTCCATCCCTTCATCGACGACGCAGGCGTACGGCTCGTCGGCTTCGAGGCAGCCGGTGACGGCGTCGAGACCGGACGTCACGCTGCGACGTTCACCGGCGGAACACCCGGTGCGTTCCAGGGCGCCTACTCGTACCTCCTGCAGGACGAGGACGGCCAGACCATCGAGTCGCACTCGATCTCGGCAGGACTCGACTACCCGGGCGTCGGACCCGAACACGCGCATCTGCTCGAGATCGGGCGCGCGGAGTACCGGCCGATCACCGACACCGAGGCGATGGACGCACTGCGTCTCCTGTCGCGTCGTGAGGGCATCATCCCGGCCATCGAGTCGGCTCACGCGATCGCCGGCGCCCTGAAGCTCGGTCAGGAACTGGGGGAAGGCGCGATCATCGTCGTGAACCTGTCGGGTCGCGGGGACAAGGACGTCGACACCGCGGCCGAGTGGTTCGGTCTGTTCGGCAAACCGCCGTCAGAGACCGAGTACGCCGCTGCACTGGCCGCATCCACCACAGGGGAAGACAAGTGACCGTCACCGCACCCGCATCCCGCCTCGGCGACACCTTCGCCGCCTGTCGCGAGGAGAACCGCGCCGCGCTGATCGGCTACATGCCGGTCGGCTACCCCGACGTCGCCGGGTCGCATGAGACCCTCCGCACCATGGTGTCGGCCGGCTGCGACATCGTCGAGCTCGGCATCCCGTACTCCGACCCGGTGATGGACGGGCCGACGGTGGCGCAGGCCGCGATCACCGCCCTCGCCAACGGCACCCGAGTGAGTGACGTGTTCGCCGCCGCAGAGACGGTCGCGGCGGCCGGCGCGAAACCGGTCGTCATGACCTACTGGAACCTCGTCCTCAAGTACGGCGTCGACGCGTTCGCTCGCGACCTCGCATCGGCGGGCGGCCTCGGCGTCATCACGCCGAACCTGATCCCGGAGGAGGGCGCCGAATGGCACGCCGCGTCCGACGAACACGATCTCGACCGGATCTACCTGGTCGCGCCGTCGTCGACGCCGGAGCGCCTCGCGATGACAGTCGACCAGTGCCGGGGATTCGTGTACGCGGCATCGACGATGGGAGTCACCGGCGCGCGGTCGACCGTCTCCAGCGCCGCCCCCGAACTGTGCAGGCGTGTCCGTGAGGTGTCGGACATTCCGATCGGCGTCGGTCTCGGCGTCCGCAGCGGAGATCAGGCGGCGGAGATCGGCGCCTACGCGGACGGCGTGATCGTCGGCTCCGCGATCGTCAGCGCCGCCGGCGAGAGCCAATCCGCCGTTGCGACCCTGGTCGAGGAGTTGGCACAGGGAGTGCGCCGGGCCCGACTCTGACGGGTGTGCACTAGGGTGGCACCTGTGACTGCAGGAGACGTCGTCCTCGCTTATATCCCGAGCCCGCCGCAGGGTGTGTGGCATCTGGGACCGCTGCCGCTGCGCGCATACGCGCTGTGCATCATCGTCGGCATCATCGTCGCCGTCTGGTGGGGTGATCGCCGTTGGCGGGCCCGCGGCGGACAGCCCGGAGACGTCCTCGACGTCGCGCTCATCGCGGTGCCGTTCGGCCTGATCGGCGGCCGGCTCTATCACGTCATCACCGACTGGTGGCGATACTTCGGCGACGGCGGCAAGGGCTTCATGGCCGTGTTCCAGGTGTGGGACGGCGGCCTCGGCATCTGGGGAGCCGTCGCGCTCGGCGGTGTCGGCGCATGGGTCGGCTGCCGGTGGAAGGGCATCAAGCTGCCGTCGTTCGGCGATGCGCTCGCGCCGGCGATCCTCGCGGCCCAGGCCATCGGACGTCTCGGCAACTACTTCAACCAAGAGCTGTACGGCGACGCCACGACGATGCCCTGGGGCCTCGAGCTGTACCAGCGCGTCAATCCCGACACCGGGGCGACCGGGGTGTCCGTGATCGACGGCGTCTCGAACGGGCACATCGTCGGAGTGGTTCATCCGACGTTCTTGTACGAGCTCGTCTGGAATCTGCTGATCGTCGGACTGCTCGTGTTCGTCGACCGGCGCTTCCGCATCGGTCACGGTCGACTGTTCGCGCTGTACGTCGCCGGATACTGTGCGGGCCGCTTCTGGATCGAGTTGATGCGGACCGACGAGGCCACCCACATCCTCGGCCTGCGGGTGAACGTCCTGGTCGCGGCGCTGGTGTTCCTCGGAGCCGCGCTGTACGTGGTCATGGCGCCCAAGGGGCGCGAAGAGGGACTGTCGATGTTCTGGCCGGATCGCGCCGAACAGCTCGCGGCGGAAGGTGAAGTCGGATACGTCCCGCCGGAGATCGACGACGACGGCTACGACGACTCCTACGCGGAGGACGTCTCATACGAGGGGGACGACTCCTACGAGGAGCTCGACGACGAGTCCGCCGACCCGGCCCCCCTCGTGGACGCCGACGGCGAGGCGGACTGGTCCGAGATCATCGCACCCTCCACTGCAGCGACGTCCGCTGCCGCTCTGGCGGCGGACGACGACAAGGCCGACGACACAGACGTGGCCGACACGGCCGACGAGACTG
>JASLJL010000035.1 GCA_030152405.1 Gordonia sp. (in: high G+C Gram-positive bacteria)
GTTGACCAGGGCGTCGAGCCCGCCGTAGGTGTCCACCGCGGTCTTGACGATCGCCGCGCCGGTGTCCCAGTCGGCCACATCGCCCGACGCGACGACAGCCTCGCCACCGGCAGCGACGATCTCATCGACGACCGACGCAGCGGAGTCGGCGGCGTAGTCGTTGACGACGACCTTGGCGCCGTCGGCTGCGAACGCCAGTGCGTGCGCGCGGCCGATGCCCTGACCGGCGCCGGTCACGATGACGACGCGACCCGAGTTTGTCTTGCTCATGTGGGGTTCTCTTTCTTCTGTCAGACCTGGTTGTCGGTGTTGCCTGCGGAGAGGAACGCAGGCTTCTCGCCGCCGCCGTGGACGGTCAGCGTGGAGCCGGAGATGTAGGACGCGAGGGGTGAGAGCAGGAATGCGACAGCGTTGCCGACGTCGACCGGACTCGCGAGGCGACCCATCGGAATCGTCTGTCCGACGGCGGCCACCCCGTCGTCGTCGCCGTAGTGCAGGTGCGACAGCTCGGTCTCGACGGGTCCGCAGATCACGGAGTTGAGTCGGACTGAGGGCGCCCACTCGACGGCGAGGGACGTGGTGATGTTGTCCAGGCCGGCCTTGGCAGCACCGTAGGCCGCGGTGCCGGGAGACGGCCGATGCCCGCTCACGCTCGACACGTTGACGACCGCGCCGCCGCCGTCTTGTCGGGACATCACCGCATGCGCGGCCCGCGCGACGATGATCGGCGCGAGCAGGTTGAGTTCGAGGATCTTCTGCGTGAATCGGTCGGACGCGTCGGCGGCGAGCGCGAACGGCGAGCCGCCCGCGTTGTTGACCACGCCGTCGAGCCGGCCGTGCTTGGCGACGATCTCGTCGATCATGGCGGCCACCGCGTCGGAGTCGCGGACGTCGCACGAGTGGAACTCGCGATTGGAGCCTTCGACGGGCCTGCGGGCGCAGACGACAGGGGTGGCGCCCAGGCTTTCCAGGACGTCGGAGATCCCGGCTCCGACGCCGCGGACTCCGCCCGTGACCAGGACGATTCGTCCGGCCAACCCGAGGTCGGCAGGTGTGTGCACTGCTTCAGACATGGTGCTACCCTACCAAACAACCAAGCATTTGCTTGGGTGACTACATGTAAGGAGCAGGTGTGCCGATCACCACGGCCCGCGCCGAATCGGGCATCGTCACCGTCACGGTCGACTTTCCGCCGGTCAACGCGCTGCCCAGCGCAGCTTGGTTCCAACTGGCCGACGAGATCCTCGCCGCCGGAGCCGATCCCGAGACCACCGTCGTGATCCTGCGTGCCGAGGGCCGCGGATTCAACGCCGGCGTCGACATCAAGGAGATGCAGAACACGCAGGGCTTCGACGCCCTCGTCGCCGCCAACAAGGGGTGCGCTGCCGCGTTCTCCGCCGTCTACGACTGCGCCGTCCCGGTGATCGTCGCCGTCAACGGATTCTGCGTGGGCGGCGGCATCGGCCTGGTCGGAAACGCCGACGTGATCGTCGCGTCCGACGACGCCGTCTTCGGTCTCCCCGAGGTGGACCGTGGCGCGCTCGGCGCAGCCACCCACCTGGCACGACTCGTCCCCCAACACATGATGCGGACCCTGTACTACACCGCGCAGAACGTGACCGCCGAACAGCTGGTCCACTTCGGTTCGGTCTACAAGGCCGTGCCGCGGGAAGACCTGCTCGAGACCGCGCTCGAGGTGGCCCGTCTCATCGACGCGAAGGACAGCCGCGTCATCCGCGCCGCCAAGGCCGCGATCAACAACATCGATCCCGTCGACGTGAAGACCAGCTACCTGCTCGAACAGCGCTACACGTACGAGCTGAACCTCGCGGGCGTCGCCGACGAGCATCGCGACGCCTACGTCGAAACCGGCAAGACCCTCAAGGAGAAGTGACCGTGGCAACGGACAAGACCAGCACACTCGACGACGTCGTCGCCGAGCTGCGCGACGGCATGACCATCGGCATCGGCGGCTGGGGATCGCGGCGCAAGCCGATGGCCCTGGTCCGCGCGATCGCCCGCAGTGACGTCAAGGACCTCACCGTCGTGACGTACGGCGGCGCCGACCTCGGCCTGCTGTGCGCAGCGGGCAAGGTTCGCCGCGCCTACTACGGCTTCGTGTCTCTCGACTCCGCGCCGTTCTACGACCCCTGGTTCGCGAAGGCCCGCACCTCGGGCGCCCTCGAGGCACGCGAGATGGACGAGGGCATGGTCAAGTGCGGCCTCGAAGCCGCCGCCGCCCGCCTTCCGTTCCTCCCGATCCGCGCCGGCCTCGGCTCGGACGTCCTGAAGTTCTGGGAGGGCGAGCTCAAGACCATCGAGTCGCCCTACGCGGACGCCGACGGTCGCACCCAGACGCTGATCGCGATGCCCGCGCTCAAGCTCGACGCGGCGTTCGTCCACCTCGACGTCGCCGATGCGCGCGGCAATGCCGGCTACACCGGCGTCGACCCTTACTTCGACGACCTCTACCTCGCCGCGGCCGAACGCCGCTACGTGGAGGCCGACCGCATCGTCTCCACCGAAGAACTGGTCGCCGAACTGCCGCACCAGCGTCTGATCGTGAACCGCATGAACGTCGACCGCGTCGTGCACGCCCCCAACGGCGCACACTTCACGTTCGCCGGCGGCTACGGCCGTGACGAGGCGTTCCAGCGCTTCTATGTCGAGTCGGCAGGCGACGAC
>JASLJL010000082.1 GCA_030152405.1 Gordonia sp. (in: high G+C Gram-positive bacteria)
GACCGTCGTGCCGGACGAGCTCCCGGTGGGATGGACGGTGACCGGTCTGTCTAGGACGAACGACGAGTGGACGATCACCGGTGTCGATCCGGCGGGCCACGCCTCGGTGATCTACACCGATCCCGCTCGCGATGTCCGATCGACCGGATCGACGACGGCGGTGGCCGATCGTGGCTCGTCGGTGTGGGTCCGATTCGGCGACTCGCTGGTGACCGCGTCGCCGTATGAGCCGCCGGTCGAGGTCGACGACCCGAACGCTTTCCCACAGGTTGTTCCGCTGACCTTCGTCGGACCGCCCATCCCGGGCAGCGGCACACTGCAACCTCCGCCGAACGTCACGATCAAGGCGTCGCCGTGCAGGCTCACTCGAGACGCGTCGAGCAGCGTGTTCACCGTCGGCGGGGGCCTGCTCGTCCGGTGTGACGGCGGCTCGCCGGCGTCACGGGAGCTGTTCTACCTCCGCTGAGCCTCACCGTGCAGAACCTTGGAGACTTTTTTCGTGCTGGTGCCGGAAAAAGTCTCCAATGTTCAGCGAGGTCGCGGGGGAGGCTAGGCGTCCCGGCCCAGAAGGGCGACGGCTGCCCGCACGTATGCGCGCGCCGCATCGGCGAGTTCGGACAAGCCGACCGATTCGTCGGGCTGGTGGGCCTGACCGTTGATGTCGCCGGGCCCCATCACCACTGTCGGCACGCCGAGCGCGGTGCTGACGAAGCCGCCGTCGCACGCCGCGGTCCAACCGCCGACCGACCCGCCGCTCGCCTCCGCACTCACGTTGACCAGGGGGTGATCGGCGTCGGTGGCGAATCCGGGCAGGAACATCGTCGGGGTGACGGTCACCGTGACGCCGTCGGACTCGATCCCGGCCGCGCGGATCTCGGCGTGCAGACCGTCTGCGATCCGCTGCACGTCCTCACCGGGCATCAGGCGGCGGTCCACGCCGAGTGAGCACGACGGCGCGACCACCGAGATCCCCTGCCCGCCCTCGATCGTGCCCACGTTCCAGGTCCCAAAGCCCAGCAGCGGATCAGGGTCGGCCGCGAGCCTCTTCTGATCGGCACGGATCACGTCGATCACGCGGGCCGCGGCGTCGATCGCGCTCACCCCGTCGCTCGGACGACCCGAGTGCGCCGCCCGCCCGGTCACCTCGATGTCGAAGTACGACGCGCCGCGGCAACCGCGGACCACATCCATGCGGGTCGGTTCCGCGACGATGCACCCCGCGTACTCGCGAGCGCCACCCGGCACCCCGGTCGTGACCAGATGTCGCACACCGGTCCCGTGTTCCTCCTCGTCTACCGTGACGACAAGCTGGACGGGGCCGGTCAGCGAGATCCCGAACTCGCCTGCCCGCTGCAGGGCCGCCATGGCGGCGACCGCGGAGGCGATGCCGCCCTTCATGTCCGACGTTCCGCGCCCGATGATCCGATCACCGTCACGTCGTGGGACGAACGGATCGGCCGTCCACCCGGGGCCCGCCGGAACCACATCGGAATGGCCGAGCAGCATCAGAGCCGGCCCGTCGCCTGTTCCCCGCATGGTCGCGACGAGGTTCGGACGCCCGGGAGCGGCTTCGACGACCTCGACGGCGAATCCCGCGGCACGACATGCGTCGGCGAGCACAGTCACGGTAGACGCTTCGTTGCCACCGGGATTGACGCTGGGCTCAGCGACCAATGCGCAGGTCAGCGCCTCGATCGCGGATGAATCGACGCACTCGACGAGCTGCGCCGCAGCGTCGCCGGGTCGTTCGGTCATGGGGTTTCCCTTCTCGGGCGCACGCGTCGACATGGTTCGCGGGGCGTTCGATAGTAGGCTATCGCTGATGACCATTGTCTATTTCGTGATTGCGGCGCTCGCACTAGCCGGTGCGGTGGTACTGCTGTGGCTCGACCGTAACCGGTCGGCACAGGTGCACCACCAGCGGGCAGTGTGGGGAGAGACGCACTCCTTCAAGTTCCGCGACAGCGATTCCAAGCTGCGCACCGTCTTCCAGCGTGCCGCCATGGACGCGCCCGATCACGTCCTCGTTCGAGACGTGGCGTACGGCGTCTACGAAGGCGCCGAAGCCGTCGTCTTCGATCTCGACGAGACGGCCACCATCGTCGCGGTTCGACGCCCCGCGGCCTCGTCCGTCACAGTCGACCTGCGGTACGAGGACGTCCTGGCGCCGGCCGAGGACGACGTCGACCTGCTCGGTGCGATGGGTTCCCGCGTGATGTTCTCGTCGAATCTCGACGCAGCGCGCCGCATCTGCGACCGTCGCATGGTCACCCTCGCCACCGAGGCCCCGGCCTACATCGAGATCCTGTGGAACGAGGGCAACTGGGTCCTCGGATCGATGCCGGTGACGACGGACGACGCGAAGCTCGACCTCGCACTCGACACGGTTCGCCGCTTCGCCGATCTCCTGCGCGTGCTGCCGCCCGCGGTGGACCCGCAGGACGCCCCGGACCCGCGTGACCCGCACGGGCCGATCCGCGAGGAACTCGCCGACGAGAAGACCGAGTCGCTCCGCGACAAGGAGCGTCGTCGTCGGGCTGAGGCCCAGGAGCAGGCCCGTGCGGCCGCACCCGAGATGGACGGCCCGCGTACCCCGACCCGGCCCGCCGCGCGCCCGCAGCCGCCGGTCGACGAGGTGTCCCGCGTGGAGCCGATCCGCCGTCCGGCGCCGGTGTCGGAGCCGACCCAGGCGATTCCGGAGCAGCAGCCGCGCCGTGACCGGGTCGCACCGCCGAACCTCCCGCCGCTGAACGACCCGCGTAACCGCTGACGCGCCCCCGCGTCACCCTCGAAGGAGCTTCATGTCGGACGCCGACCGTGCCCGTCTCGCCGAACTCGTCACCGAACTCGCCGTCGTGCACGGCAAGGTGACGCTGTCGTCCGGCAAGGAGGCCGACTACTACGTCGACCTGCGTCGCGCGACTCTCCACAATGAGGCGAGCCGCCTCATCGGCAAGCTCATGCGTGAACTGACCGCCGACTGGGACTACGCGTCCGTCGGCGGCCTGACTCTCGGCGCCGATCCGGTCGCGACGTCGATCATGCACGCCGACGGCAGGCCGATCGATACGTTCGTGGTGCGCAAGGCGGCGAAGACGCACGGCATGCAGCGCCGCATCGAGGGCCCGGACATCACGGGCAAGCGCGTGCTCGTCGTCGAGGACACGTCGACCACCGGAGCGTCGCCGTCGCAGGCCGTGGAGGCCGCCCGTGAGGCGGGCGCCGACGTGGTCGGTGTCGCCACCGTCGTCGACCGCGCGACCGGGGCGGACCAGGTGATCGGGGCGCTCGGCGTCCCCTACCGCTCGCTTCTCGGGCTGGCCGACCTCGGCCTTGGCTGACTCCGACGCCGGCCCCACCGAGTGGGCGACCGGCATCGGGCCCGCCGTCGGGCTCGGCCCCTGGGCGGACGAACGGCCCGGCCAGACGCCGGACGATCCCCGCTTCGACCCGGAGCTGATCGCCGACGGCGACCGTCGGAACGTCGTCGACGACTATCGCTACTGGCGACGCGACGCGATCGTCGCGGACCTCGACAGCCGACGCCACGACTTCCACGTGGCGATCGAGAACTGGGCTCACGACGCCAACATCGGCACGGTGGTCCGGACCGCCAACGCCTTCCTCGCAGCGCAGGTGCACATCGTCGGACGCCGACGGTGGAACCGGCGCGGCGCCATGGTCACCGATCGCTATCAGCACCTGAGTCATCACGACACCGTCGACGAACTCGTCGCATGGGCGCGGGAGAACGATCTCGCGGTGGTTGCCGTCGACAACACTCCCGGGTCGGTGCGGCTGGAAGAGACCGAGTTGCCGCGCCGCTGCATCCTCCTGTTCGGCCCGGAGGGGCCCGGCGTCAGCGACGACGCGCAGGATCGCGCCGACATGACCGTCTCCATCGCCCAGTTCGGTTCGACGCGCAGCATCAACGCAGGCGTCGCGGCGGGGATCGTCATGCACTCCTGGATCGCCCGCCACGCCGATCTCGACCAGGCCTGGTAGTCCTCCGACGCCTCGCCGGGCCGGGAGTCAGGCTCGAGTGAGAGCGAGCACCGGAATCACGCGGATCCCCGCGGTCTTCTCGGCGTATTCGGCGAACCCGGGGTAGCGGCTCGCCTGCTCGGCGAAGATCCGGTCGCGGTCGGCACCCGTCAGCTCGGAGACGGTGACGTCGTACGTCTCGACGCCTCGCCCGACGCCTCGCTCGACCGTCGCGCGGCCGGCGTCGACGAGGTTGAAGTACCAGGCGGGATGCGTCGGCGCGCCGCCCTTGGACGCGAACACGTAGACGGTCGCAGGGTCGTCCTCGGACTGCAGGTACATCATCGGCGCGATGCTCTGCTTGCCCGACTT
>JASLJL010000122.1 GCA_030152405.1 Gordonia sp. (in: high G+C Gram-positive bacteria)
TGCAGCTCGTGTTCGGGGTGATCTCCCTGTTCGTCGAGTCCGACAGCACCGGCGGCGCGACGGTTCCCGCGTGGGCCATGGTCTTCGAGATCATCGGCGGGGTCGCGGCGATCGGCGCCCTCGTGGCACTGATGCACCGCGACACCACTGTGTACTGCCGCGACGTCGCGTCATGGCGTACCCGGAATCGACAGAACGGCGGTGTGCGGTGATCGAGATCAGAGCGAAGTCGAAAGCGCCCAAGCCCGATCCGAGGGATCGTCCGACACTCGTGGTGTGGGCGATGCGCCTCTGGATGATCTCCGGCGCCCTTCTGATCGCGCTCGGCGTGCTGACCGTCGTCGACCAGTTCGCCAACGTCGGACTCAAATTCGGGCCGCTCGCCACAGGCGTGCTGATCATCCTGCTCGGCGTCGCGTACCTGCTGCTCGGTGCCAAGACCTACCGCGGAGAGCTGCAGTGGCGGTCGTCGCTGTCGGCGCTCACATGTGTCGTGGTGGCCATGCTGCTGCCGCTCACGATCGGATTTCAGAGCAGCGGCCTCGCGGTGGTGCTCGCCTGCGCGGTGATCGGACTCGCGGGTTCGCTGCTCGCGTATCGACCGAAGTCGGACCAGTGGTTCAACTGCAAGCTGAACGGCGACTGCGCGCCGGAGCAGGCCCCGGACCGGCCGGACGAGGAGTCGTGACCGACCACGCCGACGCCGTCGACCCGGACGAGCCGATCGAGCCGAACGATCCGACCGAGCCGGAAGCGACCGACGAGCCCGTCGCCGACACCGAGAAGCATCCCGTCGACGAGGGGGAGACCCTGTTCTACGAGCCGGGCGGCAGTTGGTTGGTGGTCGCCATCGGGCCGATTCTCCTCGCACTCACGTTGTGGCTGGAGATCGCGGGCAAGGGTCGGATCCACTGGGAGGTCCTCACCATCTTCGGCGTTGTCCTCATCGGATTCTCGGTCCTGCAGGTGGTGGCGGCACGCCGTCACGTGTCCGTCCGCCTCACCGAACGGACCCTCCACCAGGGGACGCGCACGATCGATCTCGCCGACATCGTCAAGATCTATCCCGAGAACCGGAGCGACGACTTCCAGGAGTGGGAGAGCGCGCCGGCACTCGGCGAACTGCACGCGGTTCCGCGTCGCCGCAAGGGGATCGGGGTCAAGCTCGCCGACGGCAAGCTCGCTCAGGCGTGGGCACGCGACGTGGACAGGTTCCGCGCCGAACTGTCCGACGCACAGCTCGCGGTGAAGCTCGGCCTGCCGCCCAACGGGACCACGCACAACGGTGGCTGAGCGCAGTCTCGGCCCCTGGGCCGCGGCGGGCGCCGCCGTCGTGTCGCTCGCCGTGATGGTCGGCGGCGTGCTGTGGCTCAACGGACCCGACCCCGATTCCCACGAGCCGACCGAAGCCGTCCCGAAGCCCGTCGTCCGGCAGGTGAATCTCGGGGACAGTTTCGCCGCGGGCACCGGCAACCTGCCGTTGCAGCCGGAGTCGCAGTTCACCTGCCAGCGGGCGTCGTCGAACTTCGCGAGTGTGCTCGCCGAGCGTCGCGGCTACCGGCTGACCGACGTCGCGTGCGCCGGTGCGTGGACGAAGAGCCTGTACGAGGCGCAGTACGAGGGCGTCGGCCCACAACTGGACGCGGTGACACCCGACACCGACCTGGTCACCCTGATGATCGGCGGGAACGACGCCGCGTTGTACTCATCACTCATCGGGGACTGCTCGGAGGTCGCCGACCGCGACCCGACCGGGGCGCCGTGCCGCGCACGACTCGGAACCGATCCGGCCACCGCGATCCGTGACGAGATCGAGCCCGCCGTGCGGAAGGCCCTCGGCGACATCCGCGCCCGCGCGCCGCACGCACGCGTGATGATCGTCGGGTACCCGTGGCTCGTCCCGCAGTCGAAGGCGTGCAGGCCGGCCGTGCGGATCGCGGACGGGGACATCGCGTTCGTACGACGCGTGGAGTCGTCGTTGAACGACGCCGTCGAACGTGCGGCGAGAGTCGCCGGAGCGACGTTCGTCGACATGTCCGTCCGGTCCCGCGGCCACGACGCGTGCGCGCCGAAGGGCACGCGCTGGATCGAACCGATGGTCGGCGGCACATCGCCCATCGTGATGCACCCCAACGAGGCGGGCCAGCGAGCGATCGCCGACGCCGTCGACTCGGCCCTGCCCTGACCCGAGTTCGGACCCCGGCGCGGCCGCCTCGCCGAACCTGAGAACAACCTGGGGCGATTGGGTGCACGGCGGAGGTTTTGGGACACTGGAAGTCATGGCCGCATCAGCCGACAACACCGCACCGAACACCGCGCGCAGCGACGAGTACTTCGCCCGCGCCGCCCATGCGACGCCGGGTGGGGTCAACTCCCCGGTGCGTGCGTTCTCCGCCGTCGGAGGCACACCCCGATTCATCACGTCGGCGTCCGGCTCCACCCTCACCGACGTGGACGGGAACACCTACGTCGACCTGGTGTGTTCCTGGGGACCGATGATTCTCGGGCACGCGCATCCCGCTGTCGTCGAAGCCGTTCGGAAGGCCGCCGAAGGCGGTCTCTCGTTCGGTGCGCCGACGGTCGGGGAGATCGAACTCGCCGAAGAGATCATCGACCGCGTCGATCCAGTCTCGCGCGTCCGACTGGTCAATTCCGGCACCGAGGCGACGATGTCCGCGGTGCGTCTCGCACGCGGATTCACCGGACGCAGCAAGATCGTGAAGTTCTCCGGCTGTTATCACGGTCACGTCGACGCCCTCCTCGCCGACGCCGGTTCGGGAGTCGCGACTCTCGGCTTGCCGACGTCGCCCGGAGTCACCGGCGCCTCGGCTCACGACACCCTCGTGCTCCCGTACAACGACCTCGGCGCCGTCGAAGCCGCCTTCGCCGAGCACGGGTCCGACATCGCCGCGGTCATCACCGAGGCCGCCGCGGGCAACATGGGCGCGGTGGCGCCGGTCGCCGGTTTCAACGCCGGTCTGCGTGCGATCACCGCGAAGCACGACTCGCTGCTGATCATGGACGAGGTGATGACCGGGTTCCGAGTGAGTCCGGCAGGCTACTACGGTCTCGACGGGGTGGCAGGCGACCTCTACACGTTCGGCAAGGTGATGAGCGGCGGCCTGCCCGCCGCCGCGTTCGGCGGTCGGACCGACGTCATGGAACGTCTCGCTCCCACCGGACCCGTCTACCAGGCGGGGACGCTGTCGGGCAATCCGGTCGCGGTCGCATCGGGTCTGGCCACGCTGCGCAACGCCACCGCAGACGTGTACGCGACTCTCGACGCCAACGCGAGGCGGGTGGCCGACATGGTCTCCGACGCGCTGACCGGTGCCGGCGTCGCGCACCGCGTCCAGTACTCGGGCAACCTCTTCAGCTTCTTCTTCACCGACAGCGATGAGCCGATCGTCGACTACGCCGGCGTCAAGAACACCGAGACCTGGCGCTTCGCCCCCTTCTTCCACGCACTGCTCGCCGGCGGCGTCTACGCGCCGCCGAGCGCCTTCGAAGCGTGGTTCGTGTCCGCAGCGCTCGACGACGCCGCATTCGAGCGCATCGCCGCCGCCCTGCCCGCAGCTGCCGCCGCCGCGGCCGCAGCCGTCGCCCCCGGAGAGGGAAACTGATGAAGACGATCGTCCACATGATGCGCCACGGCGAGGTCTACAACCCCGACGGCATCCTCTACGGCCGACTGCCCGGATTCCGCCTCGCCGACAACGGCCGCGCGCAGGCGCAGCGGGTCGCGGACGCACTCGCCGACCACGACATCTCGCACGTCTTCGCATCGCCGCTGCAGCGCGCGCAGGAGACGGCGACACCCATCGCCGCCGCGCACGGCAAGGAGATCATCACGAACCCCGACCTCATCGAGGCCGGGAACCAGTTCGAGGGCCTGCGCGTCGCGGTCGGCGACGGCGCCCTGCGTCAGCCGCGTCACTGGGCCAAGCTCCGCGATCCGTTCACCCCGTCGTGGGGCGAGCCGTACATCCAGATCGCGCACCGCATGCTGGCCGCCGCCAGCGAGGCGCGCGACGCAGCCCGCGGTCACGAGGCGATCTGCGTCAGCCACCAGCTGCCCGTCTACACCCTCCGGCGCTTCCTCGAAGGCCAGCGACTGTGGCACGATCCGCGCGTGCGTCAGTGCTCGCTCGCGTCGCTGACCAGCCTCGTCTACGACGGCGACGCTCTCGTCGACATCGTGTACTCGGAGCCCGCCGGAGCGTCGGACCCCCGCATCACGGGCGCGTGAGGGCGATGGTTCCGTTCCGTCGCGCCGCCGGCGCGGGGCTGGCGTTGCTCGCCGCCGTCGCCGTCCTCGCCGGCTGCAGCACGGGCGACGACGCCGTCGCCCAGAATCAGAGCAACCAGTTCGTGTCGCCCGACGGCAAGATCGTGATCGAGTACCCGATCGACCAGCGTCGCACCGTCGGCGACGTCAAGGGTCCGGACCTGCTGACCGGTGACACCGTGTCGTTGTCGCAGTTCAAGGACGACGTCGTGGTCCTGAACGTCTGGGCGTCGTGGTGCGCCCCGTGCCGCAAGGAGTTCGCCGAACTCGACACCTCGTACCTCGCCACGCGCGACAAGGGCGTCACGTTCCTCGGGATCGACTTCCGGGACAGCAAGTCGAGCGCGCAGGACTTCGTGAGCGACAACAAGGTGGCCTACCGCTCGATCTTCGACTTCGGCGGCGCCTCACTGGCGTCGCTCGGCGTCCCGGTCGGCGCAGTTCCGACGACGGTGATCCTCGATCGACAGCATCGTCCCGCGGTGGTCTACCTGCGCGCGATCGACGCCGACGAACTCACCAAGGCGGTCCTGCGCGTCGCGAATGAGCCACGATGACGGCGACCTCCCTGGCGTCGGTCGGTCAGACCTTCTCGA
>JASLJL010000221.1 GCA_030152405.1 Gordonia sp. (in: high G+C Gram-positive bacteria)
CCGGTGGTGTCGACTCGCTGCCAGGCCGGTATGAACGATGGAACCGTCGCGTTGGCCCCGACGGCTCCGAGCGCGCTCGTCACCCCCGCGTCATAGGTCTGAACGGGCAGCCCCCCGGATCGGTAACGGCCGACCGTCGACGAACCGGTGCGGACGCCGCCGCCCGCGTCGAGCGACGTGGACACCACGGCGGCCGCCCCGGACGAGTCGCGATCGGTGAGGAACTCCCGCCCCTGCTCGGTGAGGGTTCCGACGGCGGGGACGGTGAGGCCGCGCACCGACTTCACGCCGAGGATGTCGTCGACGAGGTCGGATCCGCCGCGGATCGCCGCGTTGGAGAGCTCCGGGTCGGCGACGCGGTGCAGCGAGTCGAGTCCGGCCTGCGCGTACGGAAGTGCGGTGACGCACATGGAGGATGCGAGATGTGTCAACCGCTGCAGCCAGCCCTTGGCCGCCGACGAGCCTTCGCCGTCGCGCACGCCGGACAGCGGATCGGCGGGATCGTCGGAGACGACGTATCCGGCGGCCATCCCCTGCACGGTGACCAGCAGGTCGGGATCGACGGCGATGCAGATCGCGCGGCGGACGGGACCGTCGGGCGTCGCGGGTCGCTTCTCGTCGTCAGTCACGCCCGCGACGGTCTCGAGTGCCTGCAACGACTGCCCGAGTCGTCCGTCCGGCTCGAGAGAATCGGCCATCGAGTCGTTGATCAGACGCATCGGTGCGGTGTCTCCGCCGAGGGTGCCCGCCGCCTGCTGCGGGGGCGCGGCCAACGGCCACAGGAGAGTGAACGCGGCGGGACTCGAGTCGTCGGCGGCCACGGAACCGTCGCGGCCCAGCAGGGGGTTCTCCGGAGTGCCCGACCCGGGGTCGGTCCACTGCTGCGCCCGAGCGCGGTCGGCGGGCAGCGACAGGACGGGGAGCAGAGTGCGGGAGTCGGCGATTCGCGCCTGGCCGCCGTAGTCGGGGGTGCCGTTCACGTTCACCATCAGCGGATACACGCCCGCACGGCCGATCTGCAGACCTCCCCCGGAGAGTGGGGCCTCCACGGCGAAGTCGGCGCTCTGTCGTGGCTGGAGTTCCTTCGCCACGCTGCTGAACGGGGCGGCGACGTCGTACGCCGACGGATCGGCGTCGAGCACCGTCCGCACGTCCGACGAACTCACCGCCGACGACCGCTGCAGACGGACGATCACGTCGCGGATCGGTCGGTCGAACGTGTTGGTGACCCGGCCGCGCACGGTGACGGTGCGTCCAGTGCTGCTCGTGACGGTCGACGGCGTCACCTCGGTGAGGGCCACGGACGCGTAATGGGTGGCCGGACCGTCGCCGGGCGCGGCGTGCACCGGCCCGACGCCCGCGGTGACCAGCACGAATCCGACTGTCATCAGAACAGCGGCGATGAGCGCGGCCGACCGCGAGGCGAGCCCCGCGTGGCTACGAGTCACCGTTGGCCGGTCGGCGCGGTCGACGTCTGCGCCGCCGGGCTCTGACCGGTGGCGGCGGCTCGTTTCGGCGCTGATTGCGGGCGGCTGCGGCTTTCTCATAGTCGTTCGGCTCGGTACGGATGCAGGAGGCCTCCGACTGCGCCAACCGGCTGGGGTCGCTGCGGAGATCGGCGATCACCGATTCGGCCGT
This sequence comes from Gordonia sp. (in: high G+C Gram-positive bacteria), assembly GCA_030152405.1. Lineage (GTDB taxonomy): Bacteria > Actinomycetota > Actinomycetes > Mycobacteriales > Mycobacteriaceae > Gordonia. The sequence goes on from JASLJL010000221.1 coordinate 1,639, forward strand.
CCGTGCGAGACGTCGCTCGTCAGAGTACGTGAGCTTGCGCGGCAGCTCGCTCAACGGCACCCACGCGACCTCGCTGACCTCGTAGTCGTCGTCCGACAGCTCGCCGCCGGTGAACCGCAGCAGGTAGTGGTGGACGGTCTTGTGGATCCGTCTGCCGTCGCTGACGAACCAGTAGTCGATCTTGCCGAGGGGCGCGACGATGGTGCCGGAGATGCCCGTCTCCTCGGCCACCTCGCGCATCGCAGTCTGCTCGGCGGTCTCACCGGTCTCGATGTGTCCCTTGGGCAGCGACCACATGGTGCGCCCACGGCGGTCGACGCGTCCGATGAGGGCGGCCGTCATATCGTCGAACGGGGCGTCGAGGTCGGCGAGGACCAGGCCGCCGGCCGACGTCTCTCGGACAGTCCGCAGCTTCGGAGAAGGCTCGTTCTCGGGTGCACGTCGTCCGTTCCGGCGTTTCGTGCGCGGCATCGAGGCCGGAGAGTTCTTGCTGCTCGCGGCCACGTCCTGGCCGCTGCGCCGGTTGCGTGCGGCCACATCGGACGGCTTGGGAGTCGCCTCGACCTCGGCGGCAGCAGGGACGTCCGGAGCTTTGGCCGCCTCGGCCGGGCGGCCCGACCTGCGTCCGCGGCGGCGGCGTCCACGACGGTTCCGGCGATTGCGCTGAGGCTTGTCCGATCCACCGCCGGTCGTCTTGTCGGCGCCTCCGCTGTCAGCGGCATCACTGACCGACGGCGCGTCGGAGGCGACGTCCGTATGGTGCAGTGATGGTTCGGCAGACACACTCCGATGCTAGCCGTTCGTTACCGTCTGTTAGCTATCGAAGGCTGACCGCGCGAGCCGCATGTCGCAGTCGGTAGTCTTGCATCCCATGACCGACAGCGCGCAGATCGGTGGCGCGAGGGACGACGCTCGCGCCGAACGTCGTACCCGTCTCCTCTCCGCAGCGACGGATACCTTGCGGTCCCTCAGCGACGTCGTGACTCCGCTCGCGGAGCGGTTCGCCGCCCGCGGACACGAGTTGTACCTGGTCGGCGGCTCGGTGCGCGACGCCGTGCTCGGGCGTCTCGGCAACGATCTCGACTTCACCACCGACGCCAGACCCGAGGTGATCGAGGAGATCCTCCGCGGCTGGGCGCCGGCGGTCTGGGACACCGGCATCGATTTCGGAACGGTCAGCGCACAGTTCGCCGACCACATGGTGGAGATCACGACGTTTCGCTCCGACATGTACGACCAGGTGAGTCGTAATCCGGTCGTCACCTTCGGCGACACGCTCGAAGGCGATCTCGTCCGACGTGACTTCCGTGTGAACGCGATGGCGGTTCGGCTCCTTCCCGACGGCCGTCAGGAGTTCGTCGATCCGCTCGACGGCATGTCCGATCTCCTCGCAGGCGTCATCGACACGCCGTCGGCTCCGGAGAACTCGTTCAACGACGATCCGCTCCGCATGCTCCGAGGTGTGCGGTTCGTGTCGCAGCTCGGGTTCTCGCTCGCCGACCGCGTGCTGGTCGCGACCCGCGAGATGGCGGAACAGATCGATCGGATCACCGTCGAACGGGTCCGCGTCGAGTTGGACAAGATGATTCTCGGCGAGTTCCCGCTCGACGGGGTCGATCTCCTCGTGGAGACCGGGCTGGCCGAGCGCGTCCTGCCGGAGATCCCCGGAATGAAGCTCACGATCGACGAGCATCACCAGCACAAGGACGTGTACCAGCATTCGCTGACCGTGTTGAAGCAGGCGGTGGACCTCGAGACCGGCGACCCGGATCTGGTGCTGCGCTGGGCCGCGTTGTTGCACGACATCGGGAAGCCCGCGACTCGGCGCCACGAGGAGGGCGGCGGAGTCAGCTTCCACCATCACGAGGTGGTCGGGGCGAAGATGGTGCGCAAGCGCCTGCGCGCCTTGAAGTACCCCAAGGCCGTCGTCGACGACGTGTCGCAGCTGGTGTTCCTGCACCTGCGGTTCCACGGCTACGGCGAGGGCAAGTGGACCGATTCGGCGGTTCGTCGGTACGTGACCGACGCCGGTCCCCTGCTCGACCGGCTGCACAAGCTGGTCCGTGCCGACTGCACCACGCGCAACCGTCGTCGGGCACGGAAACTGCAGGAGACCTACGACGAGCTCGAGCAGCGCATCGCCGTCCTGAAGGAGGCCGAGGACCTCGATCGGGTTCGCCCGGACCTCGACGGGAACGCCATCATGGAACTCCTCGGCATTCCACCAGGCCCGCTTGTCGGCGAGGCGTGGAGACACCTCAAGGAACTCCGGCTCGATCGTGGCCCCATGTCCCATGACGAGGCCGTCGAGGCGCTGAAGGTCTGGTGGGCCGAGCGCTGACCGACGTCGCCGTCCAGCGGACGTCGACGTCAAGGGCCCGAGGTGAGACCGGTGCCGCATTCGTCCGGTGACGTCCGAGGGTAGATTCGTCACCATGTACTGCAGTGGACTCGGGGAACAGTGGCATGCCGCGCGAGTCGAGCCGTCGCTCGCACACCTGGACGCGGCATCGGCGGGCCGCTCGTCGAGGAAGACGATCGCAGCGATCACGGCTCATCTCGAGCGAGAGGCCGAACGGGGCGCGTACGTGGCGGCCGAGGACCAGGCGGCCGCGCTCGACGCGAGTCGCGCGGGTATCGCGTCGCTGCTGGGTCACCAGCCCGACGAGGTCTCGTACCGGGACAGCGCGCGAGCGGCGCTGCGCGCGCTGCTGAACGGGTGGGCGCTCCCGATGTCGCCGATCGTCTGGGTCGGCAAGAACGAGTTCGGACCCAACCTCGCCGAGTTCGAACGTCGGAACTTCGCCGTTCGTCCGCTGCCGGAAGCCGACGTCTACGGACGCATCGACGTGGACGCGTTGGAGAACATGCTGCAGTTCGAGCAGCCGGACTTCATCCACGTCTGTCACATCGGCTCGGCGAGCGGCATGGTGCAGCCGGTGGAGCAGATCGTAGAGGTCGCGCACAACGCGGGCGTCCCCGTCGTCGTGGACATGGCGCAGTCGGTCGGTCACGTTCCGACGTCGACGGGCGCCGACGCTGTCTACGGCACCGCACGCAAGTGGCTCACCGGACCGCGTGGCATCGGGTTCGTCGCGGTTCGACCGGACGCGCTCGCGAACATCGACGTGTTCTTTTCCGAATCGTTCATCGCCGGGCAGCTGGGGCTGGGGCAGGCGGTGTCCGAGGTGATCGAGATCGGCCCGGACGTCGTCTACGCCGAACTCGCCGCGATCGGGCGAGCCACCCGCGAAAGGTTGCACGGCATCGGCAGCTGGGAGGTCGTCGAACCCGTCGACGAGCCGTCGGCGCTGGTCACGCTCGCCCCGCCGCCGGGATGGGCGTCGCCTGACCTCCATGCAGCGAAGGCGAAACTGTTGGAGTCGGGCATTCTGGTGACCGCCGCCGACCCGTGGCGGGCGCCGCTGGCCGGCGACGCCTCGTACCTGCGCGTGACGCCGCACCTGGACGTCCGGCCGGACCAGCTCGACGCCCTCGCCAACGCGATCCGCACGATGGGCTACTGAGCGCGGGATCTCGCCGAGTTCACGACACGCCGGTTCCCGACGGAACCTTGCGGGTCCGGTGTGCGTCTAACTGGTATGGACACCGTGATCGAGTACGGCTTCGGCACCGGGGACGGTGAGCTGTCGTCGTGGCGGAACGCCGCCGACCTCGATGTCGACGGCGACGGTCTCGTCGACGCGGTGAGTCTGGACTTCGACGGTGACGGCCGGACCGACGACGCCATGTGGGACTCGGACGGTGACGGTGTCGCCGATCGGGCCGTTCTCGACCTCGACGACAACGGTCGCCGGGAAGCCGTCTTCGCCGACGACGGTGACGGTCTGTGGGCTCGCTCCGTCGAGACCGACGAGCCGGCTCACCGTGCGCGCGAATCGCCGTTGGACACCGACGGAGACGGTGTGCCCGACACCCTGCTGATCGACTCGGACGGCGACGGCTTCGCCGACTCCTACCGACGACTCAGATGACCAGGTGTTGTTCTCGTTCCACGGTCGCCCGATCGGGTCCTTCGACGGTCACCGGATCGGCGCGCCACACGAGAGCCGCGCCGATGACGTACACGACGGTGCCGGCGGCGATGAGCCCGTAGGAGAAGCCGTCCGCCGGGATGAGGAGCGCGGCGACGAACGCCGCGGCCACGAACGCCGAGTTGAAGAGCGCGTCCTGGACGGCGAACACCTGACCTCGGTACGAGTCGGGGACGTCGCACTGCATGGCGACGTCGCCGCAGAGCTTGACGGTCTGCCCGGCGAGGCCGAGCAGGGCGGCACTGAGCAGCACGGTGAATCCGTGCAGCGGTGCGATGAGCGCCTCCGCCAGCGCACCGACGATCAACGCGGCCACGACGGTCCGCCGACGTCCGAGATGATGTACCGACCACGGTGTCGACACGGCGGCCACCAGGGCTCCGACGGCGACGGCTCCGCCGATCGCCGCCATCGCTCGGACGTTGTCGTAGAGCGGCCATCCGAGGTCGAAGTTGCGGACGATCAGCAGGAACATCAGGGTGTTCATGCCGAACACGATGCGATGCACACCGATCGCGCCGAGCACCACGGACACGCTGGGGTGCTGGGCGACGGCCCGGACGCCGTGCGCAAGACCTCGCCCCATCGAGTACAGGGCTGAATGACCTGCACCGTCGGGCTTGTCGGGCCCGAGCCGCTTGGGGGCGAACGTCGCGGCGAGCAGACCGGAGCACAGTGCGAACACGGCACCGGCGAGCAGGGTGGCTCCGGATCCGGCGTTATCCGCGCCGAATATCGATCTCAACGCGGTCGACACTCCCGCGCCGACGGCGAGCATCGCCGCACCGAGAGTGGTGAAGACGGCGTTCATCTCGACGATCACCGACGGCGCCGCCACATGCGGCAGACCCGCGGAGAGCCCGGATGCCACGAAGCGGCTGCAGCCGGTGACGACCAGCGCGGCCAGCAGGACGGCCGTGTCGGGGACGTTGGCGCTCATCGTGACCGCCACCAGGACCACCGCGAGCGCACGCAGGACGTTCACCCAGACGAGTACGCGTCGCCGGTCCCAGTGGTCGAGCAGCGCGCCCGCGAAAGGTCCGAGGACCGAGTACGGGAGAAGGAGCACGGCGAAGCCGCCGGCGATCGCCAACGGGTCGGTGTGGCGGTCCGGATTGAACAGGATCGAGAACGCGAGGGCGGCTTGGAACGCGCCGTCACTGAGCTGACTCGCCACTCGGACGCCTAGAAGTCGCAACAGTCCTGGAGACTTGACCTGCGACCAGAAGCTCACCTCTTGATGGTACCGGCGGAACGCGACGCCGCCCGGTGGTGGACGGTCGGTCACAGCTGTCGGGCCACACCTACCGGGACCACATCCGTCGATCCGGCGATGTCCCCCGGCCGCGTGACGGCTGCGCACCGGCATCTGGTGTCATGATGGGATGGTGTCCGGCGGCGAGATGTTCCACGACAGGCCCGAGGTGGCGCCAGGGTCGCTCTTGATCGCGTCTGCCGCCCTGTCGGGCGAGGAGTTCGTCCGGACCGTCGTCTATGTGATCGAGCACGACGAGCAGGGCACCCTCGGGGTGGTTCTCAACCGGATGAGCGACGCCGCCGTCTACAACATCCTGCCCCGCTGGGCAGACCTCGCGGCGAGTCCGCGAGCGGTCTACGTCGGCGGTCCGGTCGGGACCTCCTCGGCGTTGTGCCTGGGTGTTGCGAAGGCCGGGGTCGACGTCGCCAAGCAGCCGAAGCTTCACCAAGTGCTCGGGCCGGTCGCGATGGTCGACCTCGACGCCGACCCGGAAGAGATGGCCGACGTGCTCACCGGGGTCCGGATCTTCGCCGGGTACGCGGGTTGGGAGGCGGGCCAGCTCGACGACGAACTCGCCGACAACAGCTGGATCGTCGCACGCGGACTGCCCACCGACCTGCTGGCGGAACCGTCCGTCGACGTCTGGCAGCGTGTGCTGCGACGACAGCCGTGGCCGCTGCCGCTTCTGTCCACCTATCCCCTCCGGCCGGAAGACAACTGACCGCGCTGCGGTTGACCCCACAATGCACATCTTGACCGACCAGCTGACGTCGTGGATCGATGCCGCTCCGGCGTGGGCCGTGTACGTGATCGCCGTCGCCGTGGTCTATGTCGAGACGTCCGTGGTGGTCGTCGGAGTCGTGGTGCCGAGTGAAGGAGTCCTCATCGCGGCCGGTGTGGTCGCGTCGATCGGATCCGCACAGATCTGGGTGCTCGTCATCGTCTGCGCGGTGGCGGCGATCCTCGGCGATTGGACCGGATACTGGGTCGGTCGGGGCTTCGGTCCGCGACTCGGCGCCACCCGTCTGGGCCGCCGCATGACTCGCCGCATGATCCGCGCGCGCAAGCAGGCACCGAGCCCGACCGACGCGGTCGTCGCCGTGGCGTCGGCCCGCTGGATAGGGTTTGTACGGAGTCTGATTCCGCTGGTCGCGGGCGCGCGCCGCATGCCGTTCCGCAGGTTCGCGTTGGCAAGCGCGATCGGCGCGATCAGCTGGACCGCCACCGTGCTGTTGATCTCGTGGGCGGTCGGCGCGACTCTCGGCGCCGACGTGGCGTTGATGGTCGCGATCGGCGTCGGACTGGTCTCGCTCGGATTCCTGATCTATCGGCGGATCCGACAGGCTCAGGCCGCCTGAGTCTCCTCGGCCGCCGCCTCGCGACCGTAGCGCGCCGACAGCCAGGCGCAGAGGACCAGCTGGATCTGGTGGAAGATCATCAACGGCAGCACCATGAAGCCGACGATCGAACCGCCGAACATGACGCTGGCCAACGGCAGCCCTGTGGCCAGGCTCTTCTTGGTTCCACAGAACTGGATGGCGATCGCGTCGGCGCGGTCGAAGCCCATCCGGCGCGGCACGTACCAGGTGACCGCAAGCATGACGCACACGAGGACGAGCGACACGACGCCGACCATGATCACCTCGAACGCGGTGACGCTGCTCCACAGACCGGACTTCACGCCCTCGCTGAACGCCACGTACACGACGAGGACGATGGATCCGCGGTCGACGTACTTGGTGGGCTCGGCGTACTTCTGCAGGAACGGGCTCACGAGCGGTCGGACGATCTGACCGACGACGAACGGCACGAGGATCTCGAGGCAGATCTTGAGAATCGAGTCGCCGCTGATGTGGACGCCCGCCGTCGAACTCATCGTCAAGACCACGAGCGCGGGCGTCAGGACCACGCCGATGAGGTTCGACGCCGACGCGCTGACGATGGCGCCCGCGACGTTGCCGCGGGCGATCGAGGTGAACGCGATCGACGACTGGACCGTCGACGGGACGAGCGTCAGATACAGGAAGCCCGCGGCGAGGTCGTCACCGATGATCGGCGACAGGACGGGACGGAGCAGGAGACCGACGATCGGGAACAGCACGAACGTGAACGCGAGGATCGTCGTGTGCAGTCGCCAATGGGTGAGACCGTCGAGCGCCTCGCGCGGTGACAGTCGTGTGCCGTACAGGAAGAACAGGAGAGCGATCAGGCCGGTGACGACCCAGTCCATCACGTCCGCGAACGCACCACTTGCAGGAAAGACTGCGGCGACGACGACGGCGGCGAAGATCGACAGAATGAAGCCGTCGATCGGGGACTTCTCCAGAAGCTTGCGCATACGATTCAGCGAACGGCGTCGCTAGCCTTCGGTTCGGGGGCGTGGTCGGTGGTGCACATGCCCTGCAGGGCGCAGGACCCGCACGAGGAGGTGCCGCAGTCGGCGGCGGGATCGTCGGCGCAGGGCTCCTCCGCGGCGTCGTCCGCACCGCCGGAGCAGCAGCCCGATCCGCAGCCGGCGCTCTCCGGCTCCGGGACGGTCGCAGCGACGCGGACCCCGAAGGCTGCGGCGAACGCCGCGACGGCGAATCCGAGGACGATCGAGGCGATCGCGAACGCGAAACCCCAGTCGCCGCCGAAGCCCAGCACACCGCCGATCGCGAGAATCAGTGCCGCGCAAAGGAATCCCGGGGCGGCCGCCTTGTTGCCGAGTTCGAATGCCTCGGCCGAACGCATCGTCTCGTCCGATCGCACGCCGAACCAGCGGTTGCGCTTGATCAGCCCGAGCAGACCGCCCGTTCCTACGCCCGCCCAGAACACTGCGAGCACGAGTGCGATGACGGCGAAGACCACGGACAGGATATGCACGATCTCAACTGTACGACCGACCCCGCGTGCCGCTCGAATCGTGTGACGACGGCAACCGTGCTTTTGGGCGTCGAACAGCGACGATTTACCCTGGTGGGGTGACCTCCGCTGATTCTTCGCATCGTCCCGCCGAGTCCGTTCCCGGGCATCGGTACACCGCCGCAACGGCCGGTGAGATCGAGTCGCGCTGGCAGGAGCGTTGGGCGACCGACGGCACCTTCCACGCGCCGAACCCGGTCGGGCCGCTCGCGGGCGACTTCAGCGCGTTCGAGGGCCCGCAGGCCGACGCCGACGACAAGCTGTTCGTGCAGGACATGTTCCCGTACCCGTCGGGCGCGGGACTGCACGTCGGTCATCCCCTCGGCTTCATCGGCACGGACGTCTTCGCGCGTTTCCAGCGGATGACCGGCAAGAACGTGCTGCACACGATGGGTTTCGACTCGTTCGGCCTGCCCGCTGAGCAGTACGCCGTGCAGACCGGCACCCATCCGCGCACCACCACCGAGGCGAACATCGAGCGGTACCTCGGTCAGATCCGCCGTCTCGGTCTCGGTCACGACGAGCGCCGCCGGGTGGCCACGACCGACGTCGAGTTCTACCGCTGGACGCAGTGGATCTTCCTGCAGATCTACAACTCGTGGTTCGACGCTTCGCGGGGCAAGGCCCGACGGATCTCCGAGTTGGTTGACGAGTTCGCCTCGGGTGCACGGACGCTCGACGACGGTCGCGTCTGGGCCGATCTGTCGGCCGCCGAGCGGAACGACGTCCTGGACTCGTACCGTCTCGTCTACCTGAGCAACTCGTTGGTCAACTGGTGCCCCGGACTGGGCACGGTGCTCGCGAACGAGGAGGTGACCGCCGACGGCAAGTCCGAGCGCGGCAACTTCCCCGTCTTCCGCAAGAACCTCCGCCAGTGGATGATGCGGATCACCGCGTACTCGGATCGTCTGATCGACGACCTCGACCTGCTCGACTGGCCGGAGAAGGTCAAGACGATGCAGCGCAACTGGATCGGCCGGTCGCGCGGCGCGCAGGTGAAGTTCTCGACCGCCGTCGGTTCGCCGATCGAGGTGTTCACCACGCGACCCGACACCCTGTTCGGCGCCAGCTACATGGTTCTGGCGCCCGAGCACGAGCTGGTCGACGCGTTGGTCGCCGACGCGTGGCCCGACGGCGTGGACGACCGCTGGACCGGTGGCGCGGCCACCCCGGCCGAGGCCGTAGCGGAGTACCGGGCGTCGATCGCCGCCAAGAGCGACCTCGAGCGCCAGGAGAACAAGGAGAAGACCGGCGTCTTCACCGGTGCGTACGCCACCAACCCGGTGAACGGTGCGCAGGTCCCCGTCTTCATCGCCGACTACGTCCTGATCGGCTACGGCACGGGCGCCATCATGGCGGTGCCGGCGCACGACACTCGCGACTACGAGTTCGCGACCGCCTTCGGCCTCCCGCTGCTCGAAGTGATCGGCTCGGACGAGGGCATCGCCGAGGCGGCGTACACGGGCGACGGCCCGCTGGTGAACTCCGGTTTCCTCGACGGACTGAATGTGGCCGACGCGAAGGCGGCGATCATCGAACGCCTGGAAGCCGAGGGCACGGGCACCGGAACCATTCAGTACAAGCTGCGGGACTGGCTGTTCGCTCGTCAGCGGTACTGGGGTGAGCCCTTCCCCATCGTGTACGACGCCGACGGCGCCCCGCATGCACTGCCGGAGTCGATGCTGCCCATCGAGTTGCCCGAGGTGGCCGACTACGCACCCGTCGCGTTCGATCCGAACGACGCTGACAGCGAGCCGTCTCCCCCGCTGGCGAAGGCCACCGACTGGGTGAGCGTCGAACTCGATCTCGGCGACGGCGTGCAGACCTACACGCGCGACACCAACGTGATGCCGCAGTGGGCCGGCAGTTCCTGGTACCAGCTGCGCTACATCGATCCGACGAATGACGAGACCCTGTGCGCCAAGGAGAACGAGGCGTACTGGATGGGTCCGCGTCCGGCCCTGCACGGGCCGAACGACCCCGGCGGTCTGGACCTGTACATCGGCGGCATGGAGCACGCGGTCCTGCACCTGCTGTACTCGCGCTTCTGGCACAAGGTGCTGTTCGACCTCGGGTACGTGACCAGCGTCGAACCGTACCGCCGGCTCTTCAACCAGGGCATGATCCAGGCGTTCGCGTACACCGATTCGCGTGGCGTCTACGTGCCGGCCGAAGAGGTCGTGGAGCGCGACGGCAAGTTCTTCTATGAGGACCAGGAGGTGTCGCAGGAGTACGGGAAGATGGGCAAGTCGCTCAAGAACTCGGTGGCTCCTGACGACATCTGCCGCGACTACGGCGCCGACACCCTCCGCGTGTACGAGATGTCGATGGGTCCGCTCGACCAGTCGCGTCCGTGGGCGACGAAGGATGTCGTCGGCGCGCAGCGCTTCCTGCAGCGTGTCTGGCGTCTGGTCGTCGACGAGGAGTCCGGCGAGGTCCGCGTCACCGACACCGACGCCGACGTGGACACCCTGAAGGCCGTCAATCGGACCGCGGACGGCGTGCGTGACGACTTCGCGAACCTGCGGACCAACACGGCGGTCGCCAAGCTCATCGAGCTGACCAACCACCTGACGAAGGCGTACCCCAAGGGCGCACCGCGAGCGGCCGTCGAAGCTGTGGTTCTGATGCTCGCTCCCCTCGCTCCGCACCTCGCCGAAGAGCTCTGGGGACGCCTCGGTCACGAGGGATCACTGGCGCACGGGCCGTTCCCCGAGGTCGACGAGCAGTACCTCGTGGACGACAGCGTCGAGATCCCGGTCCAGGTCAAGGGCAAGGTTCGGAGTCGAGTGACGGTCGCCGCCGACGCCGACGAGGCCACCGTCGTCGCCGCCGCGTTGGCCGATGAGAAGATCGCGGCGCTGCTCGACGGCGAACCGCGCAAGGTGATCTACGTTCCCGGCCGCATGGTGAACGTCATCCCGTAGCAGGTACGCCGAAAGTCAGTACTCAGATCGTGACTCGCGGGCACATCGCCCTCGGAGTCGCGTCTGGGTACTGACTTTGGCGTCTTGCAGCGAGTGCTCAGCCCTTCACGCACATCAGCGTGGTGAGGCGGGCGACCACCTCGACCAGCGGTGACGGTCCGGTGGTCTGGGCATCGATCACCTGCTGAAGGTCCTTGTAGGCGCCCGGGATCTCGTCGAGCACCCCGCGGTCCTTGCGGCATTCGACTCCGGCCGTCTGTGACGCGAGGTCGTCGACGGTGAACGTCTTCTTCGCCTGGGTGCGAGACATACGACGGCCGGCACCGTGGGACGCCGAGCACAGGCCCTGCTCGTTGCCGAGACCACGGACGACGAACGATCCGGTTCCCATCGATCCCGGAATCAGCCCGAGATCGCCCGAACCTGCGCGAATAGCGCCCTTGCGAGTGACGATCACATCCACGCCGTCGTAGGTCTCCTCGGCGACGTAGTTGTGGTGGCACTGCACCTCGGATCGGAACGTCACCTGTGGGAAGTGTTCGGCCACGACAGTCTTGACCAGTGCCATCATCGCCGCCCTGTTCAGGCGGGCGTAATCCTGCGCCCAGTACAGATCGTGCAGGTACGCGGACATCTCTTGGGTCCCCGCGAGGAACACAGCGAGGTCGCGGTCCGGCAGGCCGAGATTGTGCTCAAGGGTTCTAGCGGTTTCGATGTGCCGACGCGCGAGTTCGTTGCCGATGTTGCGGGAGCCGGAGTGAAGCATCAGCCAGACGCTGCCGGCGTCGTCGGAGCACAGCTCGATGAAGTGATTTCCCCCGCCCAGGGATCCACACTGCGCGTGCATGCGACCTTCACGTTCGGCGATCTTCGGCGCACGGAGTGTGTCGAAGGATCCGAAGAGGCGGTCGGCCTCGCGCTTGAGCGGCCACTGCTTCCGCAGAACGTCGGTGACGCCGCTGTGCGCGTTGAAGCCGACGGGGACGGCCTGCTCGATGCCCGCACGCAGGGGCGCGAGACTGTCCGGCAGATCGTCCATGGTCAGATCGGTCTGAACAGCGGCCATGCCGCAGCCGATGTCGACTCCCACAGCTGCCGGCGCGACGGCGTCGCGCATCGCGATCACCGAACCGACAGTCGCACCCTTGCCGAGGTGCACGTCGGGCATCACCCGGAGCTTCTCCACCCAGGGGAGCTTGGAGATGTTCCGGAGCTGGTCCAGCGCCGCAGGTTCGATCTCTCCCGGTTCGGCCCACATCAGGGTGTCGGCACGCGCTCCGGGAAGCGCAACGGGGTACTCGTTCATGAGTCCCCTCCTCTCAACAATGTTCTTCTCTCTATGGGCATCACGCCCAGGCGGGACGGTAGGGCTCCCAGAGCAGGCGGAGACCTGCCTCTTCCGGGGTGCGATCGCCCTTGTCCCAGTTGCACGGTCCGCATGCTGCAATGCAGTTGAACCAGGTGTTCCCGCCCCCGCGGGACTGCGGCATCACGTGATCCCAGGTGTTCGCGTGCAGGCCGCAGTAACCGCACAGATGTCGGTCCCGACGCAGGATCTTCTCCCGCGTCGTACGGTCCACCTCCACGTACGGGCGGTACACGTAGTCGCGGAGGATCACCTCCCGTGGAACCTCGATCTGCATGGACACCGCGTGTGCGATGACCGGCGGGTCGAAGTTCGCGACCACCCACACCTTTCCGTCGAGCAGATGCCCGACGATCTCGCGAAAAGGTCGACTGTGGAGCACGGCGTTGTCCGCGTTGCGGACGACGACGGGTATTCGATCTATCGCCTCGATGACCATGACCGCCCGAGCCTCTTCTCGCTTCGCGTGTCTCCCAGGGGAATTGAACCCCTGACCTCCGGCGTCATCGGCCGGACGCTCTATCCACTGAGCTAGGAAGACTTTCCTATGACGTGGAGAACGCTAAGTGTCCGCTAAAGTCCGGTCAAGTCTTTTACAGTCCGGTCATAGATTGACATCTGACGTACATCGGCTGGACACTGTCTCCTCGTGGCGACGATGAATCTCACCCGGTATGCGCAGATGCAGGGCATCTCCACCAAGACGGCGCAACGCTGGTTCAAGAACGGGACGTTGCCTCACCCCGCGCGAAAAGTGGGACGGCTGATCCTCGTCGACGTCTCCGACACTCCTGCTTCGCAGCCGACGCCGCCTGCCCGGACCGCGCTCTATCTGAGTGACCCTCGCAGCGCGGCGGAGCTCAAGGAATGGGCCTTCACCCGTGGGATGCGGATCGACGAGACATGTCGAGAAGACGACTCGTCGACGGTCCTGGCAGGGCTTCTCGCCGACGAGTCCGTCACCCGCATCGTCACCGATTCGCATCCCGCCGCCGATCTGCTGTCGGCTGCGCTCTCTGCACAGGGTCGCGAGTTCGTCACCATCGCACCCCATACCTCTTTCACGCCCCGGATCGCTTCCAGCGCCGGGGCGTAGTCGTACCCGGAGGACGTCAGAGGGTGATGCGCTTCTGCTCGCCGACGCCGTACATCCCGTCGACGGACAGGGTGTTGTTCTCGCCGTGGATGACGCCGGAGAACCAGCCGTACGGCGCGTAGTACTCGGCGAGCACTTTCCGCGGGCCGACGTGCATCGTCGACTTCACGACGGGGGTGAACGTCACGTCGACGGCGCCCTCGGCGTCTCGGGCCCGCCACATCCCCCACGGCCCGTCCGGACGTTCGAACGTGACCGGGGGCAGGCGGTCGAGCGTGTTGCCGATCCAGATGGCGTTCTCGTTGAACACTGCGGGATTCCGAATCTGGTTGTCGGTGAGGTTGAAGCCCTCCACTCGCCCGTCGACGGACCTGGCCGCGGTGATCCAGTCGTACTTCATCGGACGCGGGTAGTCGCCGTGGTGATCGTCGAGGATCAGGAAGCCGTGATCGTCGGCGAATCCGACCCGCTCGTCGCCGAGGACGAGCGAGCCGGCCATCGGCATCATCACCTTGTGCGAGTACAGGGCGTAGTTGTCGGCGAACGGATGGACGATCACGAGGTGGGCGGCCGACTCTGGTGAGCAGTCCCCCGTTGTGTGCAGCGAGAGCGACGGATTGTCGCCCCGCGCAGAACGGGTCGCGTCGACCGTCAGGGTCCCGTCGGGAAGATCGTTTCCGAGGGAGATCTTGAGCCCGTCGAAGTCGCCGTGCGACGTTGTGCCGGACAGGCCGCGCGCCACCGACAGCATCGGTGACGGCAGCTTCGTCTCGAAACGGGTGATCGTGTCTCTGCGCTTGTCGACGACGAGGACCTGCAGCAGGCCGAGCGCCTTCGCGTTGTACACGGCGCCGAGGACGAACCAGTCGTCGTCGCCGAGTTGAAACGCCTCCCACTCCTTGAGGCCGAGGTCGCGGACGGCGCGGCGCGGCGCGGCCAGCAGGCCGTCGCCTGCCGCGTCCAGTGGGTTGACGTCTGCGATCGGCCCGTCGTACGTGCCGAAGTTGTATCGGCCGTCGGTCACGAGTTCAGCGGGCGGTGCGGTCCGGAGCGGGGGGTACGAACGGGAGGTCACGCCTCGACCGTAGCGGCCCGGCCAGCCGGACACTATCGACAAGTAACTTACTCGATAGTAAGGTTTCCTCATGGCTATCAACCTTGAGCTCCCGGAGAAGCTGAACTCCACGGTCGAGCGCGCGCGTCTCGCAGCCGAGCACATCTTCCGGCCCATCTCCCGCAAGTACGACCAGGCCGAGCACGAGTACCCGGTGGAACTGGACGAACTCGGCAAGATCGCCAAGCAGGCGCGCGGCGGCGACAAGGACTCCGACAAGACCGCGGCAGCGCAGGAGTACACCGTCAACGGTGCCAACCTCCGCTCGGTGCTCAACGCACGCGAGCTGAGCTGGGGCGACGTCGGTCTGATGCTGTCCATCCCCTACCAGGGCCTCGGCAACGCCGCGATCGCCGCGGTCGCCAACGAAGAGCAGCTCGAACGATTCGCCGACGTGTGGGCCGCCATGGCGATCACCGAGCCGGGCTTCGGCTCCGACTCGGCCGCGGTCTCGACCACCGCAGTCCTCGACGGCGACGACTACGTGATCAACGGAGAGAAGATCTTCGTGACGGCCGGATCTCGCGCCGATCACGTCGTCGTGTGGGCGACCCTCGACAAGAACGTGGGACGTGCTGCGATCAAGAGCTTCGTGGTCCCCATGTCGACCGACGGCGTCACCGTCGCGCGCCTGGAGCACAAGCTCGGCATCCGCTCGTCCGACACCGCGGTGGTGCGCTTCGAGAACGCCCGCGTGCCCGCCGCGAACCTTCTCGGCACGCCGGAGATCAACGTCAAGAAGGGTTTCGGCGGCGTCATGCAGACGTTCGACAACACCCGCCCGGTGGTCGCCGCGATGGCCGTCGGACTCGGCCGTGCGGCGCTGGAAGAGCTTCGTCGGATGCTCGAAGAAGCCGGCCATGAGATCGACTACGACCGTCCCGTCGCAGCTCAGCACGCCGCAGTCGCCGAGTACATCCGTCTCGAGTCCGACTGGGAGTCGTCGTGGATGCTGACGCTGCGCGCCGCGTGGATGGCCGACAACAAGCAGCCGAATTCGACGGAGGCGTCGATGAGCAAGGCGAAGGCCGGCCGCACCGTCACCGATCTGACGAACAAGGCCGTCGAGATCGGCGCCACCGCGGGCTTCTCCGAGAAGGAGATGCTTGAGAAGTGGGCGCGCGATTCGAAGATCCTCGACATCTTCGAAGGCACCCAGCAGATTCAGCAGCTGATCATCGCCCGCCGCGTGCTGGGTAAGAGCAGCGCCGACCTGCGCTGATCGTCAGAAGCGACGCGCCGCGGACGCCTATGTGCTCCGCGGCGCGTACATGATCACGGCGACGCCTGCGAGGCAGATGAGCGCGCCGATTACATCCCAGCGGTCCGGTCGGTAGCCGTCGGCGATCATTCCCCAGGCCAGTGAGCCTGCGACGAACACTCCGCCGTAGGCGGCGAGGATCCGGCCGAACTCGGCGTCGGGTTGCAGGGTGGCGACGAAACCGTAGGCGCCCAGCGCGACGACTCCCGCGCCGATCCACAGCCAACCGCGGTGTTCGCGGATCCCCTGCCAGATGAGCCACGCGCCGCCGATCTCGGCGACGGCGGCGAGGGCGAAGAGGAGCAGGGAGCGGACGACCATGAGCCCAATCCTGTCAGGTCCCTCGTCGAACGACCGGTCCCCTGCTACCGTGCAACTAGAACACGTTTCAATTCAGGGAGTGAACATGACCGCTGACCAGCAAGAAGTCGCTTTGTCGGACAAGATCGCCGCGACCGTCCAGGGATACATCGACGGCCTCAACGGAGGAACCGCCGAGGACATCGCCGACCTGTACGCCGATGGTGCGACCGTCGAGGATCCGATCGGCGCTCCCGTGCGCAGCACCCGCGACGAGCTGGTCGAGTTCTACGGCATCATCACCAACCTCGACAGCCGCGAGGCCACGCTGAAGTGGACCAAGATCGCCGGTGACACCGCAGTCTTCGAGTTCACGCTGGTCACCGGAACGGCAGGCATGAAGTTCGAGATCACGCCGGTCGACATCATGGTGTTCGACGACGAGGGCAAGATCGTGTCGATGCGTGCGGTCTGGACGCAGACGGACCTCAAGCAGCTCTGACCGGGAAGCGCTCGGCGATCGCCTCTGCGAGCTCGTCGGGCGCTTCTTCGGCGGTGAAGTGACCGACCTTCGGCAGCTTCACGCACGTCACGTCGTCGAATGCCGTTCGGATTCGCGGCAGGGCGTCGCGGGCCGGGAACACCCGGTCGCGCAGGCCCCACACAACGAGAACCGGGCGTCGATGCAACGTTCGCGCGACGTCGTCCTCGAGCTGCATCAGTAGCGGGGCGGCCGAGGTGATCTCGGTCGGCATCACCGCCAGCCCGGATCGGGAGGCGGGTGTGGGTTGAACGAGGCGGTATTGATCGGCTTCGGAATCGGTCAGGCGTGGTCCGAACGGACCCAGAAGCACACGTTCGACGAGGAAGTTCCGCTCGACGATGCGACGCTGCATCGTCGAGCTTCCCATGACGGCGCTGAACACTCGATTGGGCGTCCTGGTGATGGGCCAGAAGCAGGTGTTGGTCAAGACCAGTCCGCGGACGCGATCGGCGCGGGGAACCGACGCCGCGATTCCGATCGGACCTCCCCAGTCGTGCGACACGAGGATGTAGTCGTCGACCTCGAGGTGATCGAGGAGCTCTCCGAGGACGCGCACCTGTTCGGCGGCCGTGTAGCCGAATCGCTCGGGCCGCTCGGACAGCCCGAACCCGAGCATGTCGGGGGCGATGCAGCGATAGTCCGACCGCAACCTCGTGATGACGTCACGAAACAGGAAACTCCAGGTCGGCGAGCCATGGCAGAAGACGATGGTCGGCCCGCTCCCCTCGTCGACGTAGTGGACCAAACCGTTCGCGGACGGGAACCATCGCGACTCGAACGGGTAGAGGTGTCGGTCGACGTGATCGTCGATCATGACCATGGCATCCTCCTCGGTGACGCTACAGGTGTAGTGTCTTCGGGTAGAACGCTACACCTGTAGCATTGAGGTGTGTCAACCCCGAATCCGCGGTCCGAGCGCCGCACGATCATCGCCGACAGCGCGATCAGTATCATCGCGCGGGACGGCGTGCGGGCGCTCACCCACCGTGCGATCGATCGGGAGGCTGGGCTCCCGGAGGGCACGACGACGTATCACGCCAAGACGCGGGCGGCCCTCCTGGAGCTCGTGATCGACGTCCTCTCGAGCCGAGCAGTCACTGATGCGCGTGGAGTCACCGACGGGCTCGCTGCGAGCCTCACCGCGCAAGAGGAGATCGGTGTCGACGACCTGGCAGACGCCGTGGTCGGACTCGTCGAGAACCTCGCGTCCCGGCGGAACGACATGCGCGCCCGATACGCGCTGATACTCGAGCTCGCCGACCAACCCGACCTTCGAGATCGCCTCACCGCGCCGGGTGATGTCCATCGGATGACCGCCGACGTAGCCTCCGCGGCACTGTCCAAAGCGGGCCTGCCCTCCGACGTCGAGGACGTCGAAGCACTCATTGCATTGACCGAAGCGCTCGTTCTCGAGCGGACCGTGACAGATCGCAGGCCGACCAGGAGCGACGCGATCGTCCGCGCCTATCTGCGTGGCGTCGACGGGAGCTGAACGGCGCAGGCCTGCGGTCCGACGACCCTCACGCTGACCGCCCACACGGCGGCCGCCGCGGCGAGTCCTCCGAGGGCGACGGGCGAATGAACGGCGGCGACCACCGCACCCGCGGCGAGACCGACCTGCTGGGCGACGCCGAGGGCCGCCGCGCGTCGGACCGGAAGAGCGTCCGATCCACTCATCGTCTGCTCATTGACCAGGGGAAATGTCAGTCCGACCCCGAGTCCGAGAGGGATCGTTGCGGCCAGCAGCCACGACGGTTCGCCGGGGACCGTCGCCAACAGCAGACATCCCGCGGCGAGCAGACCGACGCCGACCGTCAGCACGCGCGGTGCGCCGAGCCGATCGGCGTACCGCGACACCACCACGGCGCCGACCGCGGCGGCGCCGTTCAGCGGAAGGAATCCGACTCCGGCGGCCGCGGCCGACCAACCGTGATCCTGTTGGACGGCGAAGCTGACGGTGACGACCGAGGCGCACAACGCCGCATTCGCGACGACGACGCTGATCAGGTTCAACCGGGCCGCGGGCGTCGGTGAAACCGCGAGCCGAGAGTCGGACGAGTATTCGCCGTCCACTGCTCTCGCGCCGCCGACGATCCACCAGCACAACGCGCAGCACACGGCGGCTCCCGCGACCGCCCAGAAGCACCATCGCCAGGAGATGACCGCCAGCGGTGCGGCAAGGATCAGCGCCGCGACCGCGCCCGCTCCCGACACCACCGAGAACAGCGCGAAGTCGCGAGTTCGGGTCTCTGATCTGCGTGTCACGAGGTGCAGCGAGGC
>JASLJL010000226.1 GCA_030152405.1 Gordonia sp. (in: high G+C Gram-positive bacteria)
CCCAGAGCAGCAGGACGCCTGCTCCGAGGATGATCAGGGGACGGCGACCGATCCGGTCGGACACCTTCCCCGCCCACATGACCGCGAGCGGCATGATGATCGACACGACCATGACCGCGGTGAGCACCGTCGTCCGATCCATGCCCAGGCCGTTCTCGGCCGGCGTCTTGGTGGCGTAGGCCAGGAAGCCCGCGATGGCGACGTAGAACGCCGAGTTGGTGGCGGCGAGGAGCCCGGCGCCGAGCACGATCTTGCGCCAGTGATGGCGGACGGCCTCCGACAGCGGAGCCTGGGCCACTTTCTCGCCGGCGCCGCGTGCGGCCTCGGCCTGCGCCTGCAGCGCACGGAACTCGGGCGAGTCCTCGACCTTGAAGTGGATGTACAACACGAGCGGGATCAGCGCGGCGCTGGCCCAGAACGGGATGCGCCAGCCCCAGCTGAGGAAGGCGGCGTCGGAGACGAGCCCGTTGACCACGATCATCGAGAGGTTGCCGAGGACGAGGCCGAGCGGGACGCCCATCTGACCGAAGGTCCCGGCGAAGCCGCGACGCTTGGGGCCGGCCGATTCGGTGAGCAGCAGAACGATTCCGCCCCACTGCCCGCCGCAGGCGAGTCCCTGGACGAACCGGAGCGCCACGAGGAGGATCGGCGCCGCGGAGCCGATGGCTGCGGCCGACGGGAGACAACCGATGAGGAAGGTCGCGACGCCCATCGAGATGAGGCAGATCAGGACCATCGGCTTGCGGCCGACCTTGTCGCCGTAGTGGCCGGCGAGGATGCCGCCGAGGGGCCGCGCGACGAAGCCGATCGCGAACGTGCTGAACGCCAGCAGAGTGCCGACGAGGGCCGAGGCGTCCGGGAAGAAGATCTTCGGGAAGACGAGGGCCGCGGCCGTGCCGTACACGAAGAAGTCGTACCACTCGATGGAACTGCCGAACAGGCCCGCGGCGAGCAGTTTGCGGTGCGCTGCGCGATCCACTGCTCCGGACGCGGCCTGCGTCGAGGCGGAATTGGTCATTGATCTCCTCCAACTATGAGTACGTGACGACCATCACTATTTTGCTTTACATTGACGTCAACGTCAACGGTTTTGATGAAGAGAACGCCTCGTCGTCGGATCGGGACCGACGACGAGGCGTTCAGGCTGCCGTCACGTACGCGACGACCGCAGTTCTCGCTTCAAGATCTTGCCCGTCGCGCCCTTGGGGAGCTCCGGGACGAACGCGATGCTGCGCGGATACTTGTACGCGGCGAGCTGCTCCCTGGAGAAGGCGATCAGGTCGGCCTCGGTCGCCGCGGAGCCCTCGCGCACCGCCACGTAGGCGACGACCTCCTCGCCGAGACGGTCGTCGGGAACACCGATCACGGCGGCCTCGACGACGTCGGGATGCGAGTACAGCACCTCTTCGATCTCGCGGGGATACACGTTGTAGCCGCCGCGGACGATCATGTCCTTGAGCCGGTCGACGACGAAGTAGTACCCCTCGTCGTCCCGATACCCCAGGTCGCCGGTGTGCAGCCACCCGTTCTGCAGCGCCTCGGCGGTGGCGTCGGGTCGTTTGTAGTAGCCCTTCATGACGTTGTGGCCACGCACCAGGAGCTGACCGACGTGATCGGCGCCCGCGGGCAGGTCCGCGCCCTCGTCGTCGATGACCTTCATCTCCACGCCCCACACCGGTTTGCCGATCGAGAGCACCTTCCGCTCGGACGCGCTCACGTTGAACGTGGTGGTGCTCGCCGTCTCCGACAATCCGTAGCCCTCGAGCACCACGAGCCCCTCGAACTTCGACTCGACCGCCCGGATGACCTCGCCCGGGATCGACGCGCCGCCGGACACCGCGGCACGCAACGTCGACAGATCGCGCCCGGTGGCGTCGATCTCGGCTAGTGCGACGTACATCGTGGGAACTCCGGCGAACACCGTCGCGCCCCGACGCTCGATCTCGTCCACCACCGCGCCGGCGTCGAACCGCGGAAGCAACGCGACCGAAGCACCCCACCGGGTGACGGCGTTCAGAACGCTCGACAAGCCGAACACGTGGAACAGCGGAAGCACCCCGATGGAGACGTCCGACGACGTCATGCCGAACAGCTCGGGCGCCACCGTGCAGTTCATGTACAGCTGATAGTGCGTGAGCTCGGCGCCTTTCGGACGGCCGGTGGTGCCGGAGGTGTACAGCAGCACCGCGGTGTCGTCCGACGCCGTCGGGTACAGGTCGGCGAACGGCTCGGCGTCGAGCAGCGTGTCGAACGGTGTCAGGCTGTCCGGCAACGACTGCCCGAGCGGGACGACGACGATGTCGGACACGCCCGCCCCTGCCGCCCCGTCGACCGCCGCGGCCAGCGAGAACACCGAGGTGATCAGCATGCGGGCGTCGCTGTCGTCGAGGTGGTAGGTCACCTCTCGCGCGGTGAACAACGGGTTCAGCGGCACCATCACGAGCCCGGCTCGCAGGATCCCGAAGTACGCGTACACGAACTCCGGCACGTTGGGGACTTGGACCGCGACCTTGTCGCCCGGTTCCAGACCGCGTTCGCGCAGTGCCGTCGCGACCCGGCGTGATCGGTCGTCCACCTCGGCGTAGCTGATGGTCGTGTCGCCCTGGTACAGCATCGGAGCCGACGGAGCCGCCGCCACCGATTCCTGGAGCATGATCGCAAGATTGAAGGACATGGGGTTCCTGTCTCCTCTGTGGTGAGGACTCGGTGTGAGGCGGGGACGTTCAGGCGGGGATGTCGGCCAGGTCGGCGAGTGCGGCGCGGTGCGCCCCGGCCGAACCGAACGCGATCTGATCGGCCTTCGCCCGCTTCAGGTACAGGTGCGCGGGATGCTCCCACGTCATGCCGATCCCACCGTGCAGCTGCACCGCCTCTTCGGCGGCGCGGACGGCGTGATCGCTGTTGTACGCGGCGGCGACCGCGGTCATCAACGCGCTCTCCGCGTCGTCGACGCCTCGATCCGTCGCGGTCACGGCGGCGGCCCGCGCGACTGCGGACGCCTGCTCGGTGTCGGCGTACAGGTCGGCGAGACGATGCTTGATGGCCTGGAATCCCCCGACCACCCGCCCGAACTGGCGGCGCTGCTGCAGATACCCGACGGTCTCGGTGACGCACCAGCGGGCGACGCCCGCCTGTTCCGACGCCAGGAGCGCCGCACCGAGTCGCAGGCCCGAACGGACGGCCGACTCGGCGTCCTCGCCGACGCGTCGGCCCACTGCCCCGTCGAACGCCACGTCACTCACCGGGCGGGTCATGTCGAGCGACACGACGTCGCTCACCGACGCCTGCGCCGCGTCGACCGCGTAGAGCGCACCGTCGGATCCGGGCACGAGCAGCACGGTCGCCGATTCGACTCCCGCCACCGAGACGACGTCGCCGGTGATGGCGCCGTCGACCACCGACAGGCCGGGAATCGGCCCGTACGGCGACGTGGAGAACGGGACGGCGAGCGCCGCCACCACCGA
>JASLJL010000335.1 GCA_030152405.1 Gordonia sp. (in: high G+C Gram-positive bacteria)
TGCCGATGCTCGACGTGCCTGCACGCCAACCCGGCGAGGATCGGGCCGCCGTCACCGCGGTCACCGGACGCAGCGCATTCACGATGCCTCCCACCTACTGGTCGCCCACGGCGTCGGACGCACGGACCATTCTCGACACGATCGGGTTGATGGTGGCGTCGGGCGCCGCCGACGCCGTCCCCCTCGCCGACGTGGTCGCCGGACTCGGCACCGCCAACAGTCGTGCCGATCTGGCGGTGCCGGGGGACGTCCCCGAGCTGGCGGCCAGCGGTTACCCGCTCTCGTCGAAGGATCTGACCACCGTGCAGCGGGACGTCCGGCTGGTCGGGGAGCTCGAGGACTCCTTCGTCAGCGACCGAGACCTGGCCTTCTCACCCGAGGAGTACCTGAATCCGCTGCGCCTGGACCTGCTGCGGGCGATGTCCACACCGTCGAGCACCGACGTCGCGGTGTACCGCACGCAGCGTCCCCAGCGACTGACGGCGGTCGACGTGACGCTGAGCCACATCCAGCAGTCGGTGTCTCTGCTCGACCCGAGCGGCCGATACACGCTGGCCTCTGAGCGCAGCCCGCTGCTGCTCGTGGTCCGCAACGACCTCGCCCTGCCCATCAAGGTGCGGCTGGACATCACCGCGCCCGACGAGATCAGCGTCGGCGACGTGGGAGTCGTCGAGATCCCCGCGCAGGGCACACGGCAACTGCAGCTCCCGACCCACGCGTCGAGCTCTCAGCCCGCCACCGTCCGAATCGCTCTCGTGACCAGCAACGACGTCCCGTTGAGCAGTCCAGTCGACCTGTCCATCTACGCGAACGCCTACGGCAAGCCGCTGTTCTACATCACGATCGCGGCGGGCGTCATCCTGATCCTGCTGACCGCGCGACGCCTGTGGCACCGATTCCGCGGCGAGCCCGACCCGGCCGATGAGGACCGGCCCGAACCCGATGAGCACGAACGTGAACTCGCCTCCGCCGGGTATCGGCAGCGTCTAGCCGCCGAGCGCGTCGTCGCAGACGGCGAACGCACTGTCGCAGACGACCCCGAGCGCGAGAGCCCCGACCCCGGAGAGCGTGCATGACGACCGAGCAGAAGCAGACAGTCGACACCCCGTCCGACGAGAGCGTGATGCGGACCGGCGGGTCCATCGCGATCGCAACGCTGACCAGCCGCATCACCGGGTTCGTCCGCACCGTCCTGGTGCTGGCCATGCTCGGACCGGCGATCTCCTCTGCGTTCCAGGCCGCATACGTGCTGCCGAACATGATCGCCGAAGTGGTGCTCGGCGCGGTGCTGACCGCGATCGTGATCCCGGTGCTCGTCCGCGCCGAAGCCGAGGACGACGACGGCGGCGTCGGGTTCATCAACCGCATCTTCACCCTGACGCTCACCGTTCTCGGCGCGGCGACCCTCATCGCCCTCATCGCCGCACCCCTGCTCACCTTGTTGAACGTCGGCGACGGCAAGGTCGACCGGTCGCTGACCACCGCCTTGGCGTATCTCCTTCTCCCGGAGATCCTGTTCTACGGCCTCTCCGCACTGTTCATCGCGATTCTGAACATGAAGGGCATGTTCAAGCCGGGCGCCTGGGCGCCCGTCCTGAACAACGTCGTCCAGATCACCACCCTGGTCCTCTTCTATCTGATGCCGGGGGAGCTCACCCTCAACCCGGCCCGAATGTCCGATCCGAAACTGCTGGTCCTCGGCATCGGCACCACGCTCGGCGTCGTGATGCAGGCAGGCATTCTGCTGCCGTACCTGCGGAAGGCCGGCGTGAAGCTGAGCCTCAAGTGGGGCTTGGACGATCGTCTCCGCCGGTTCGGCAACATGGCGGTCGCGATCATCGGCTACGTCCTCGTTCTGCAGGTCGGCCTGGTGATCACCTATCGCATCGCCGCCCACGCGTCGGCGTCCGGCATCTCCGTCTACGCCACCCACTGGCAGCTCCTTCAGTTGCCGTACGGCGTGCTCGGCGTGACGATTCTGACCGCGATCATGCCGCGGCTGTCCCGCAACGCCGCCGCCGACGACACCGCCGCCGTGGTCGACGACATGTCCCTCGCGACACGTCTCACCATGATCTCGCTGGTCCCGGTCGTAGCGTTCATGACCTTCTTCGGTCCCGCCATCGGCATCGCCGTCTTCAACTTCGGCAACTTCGAGCAGGACACCGCATCACAGCTGGGCTCTGTCCTGGCGTGGGGCGCGTTCACTCTCATCCCATACGCGATGACCCTCGTCCAATTGCGAGTCTTCTACGCCCGCGAGGATGCGTGGACACCGACGGCGATGGTCCTGGGCATCACCGTCGTCAAGGTCGCCGCGTCCTATCTGGGGCCGGTGCTCTTCGACGATCCCGAACTGGTGGTCCGCTGGCTGTCCTTGTCGAACGGTCTCGGCTACCTGGTCGGCGCGATCGTCGGACACCTGCTCCTCAAGCGAACGCTCGGCGGCGCGAAGATGACCGACGTCGCCAGGTCGTCGCTGATCACGCTCGGCGTGTCCGTGGTGACGGCGGGGGCCGTGTGGGGGATCGCCGAGGTCACCGGTCTGCATCGCATGTCGACCGAGGCGGGCAAGATCGGTTCCGTCGCGTATCTCGCGATCACCGCGATCGTGGTCCTTGGCGTCGTCTATCTGATGCTGACGGCGCTCAAGCTCCCCGACATGGTCGCGATCAGCAACGCCGTGATGCGCATCGTGGGCCGATTCATCCCGAAGCTGGCACCGGCCCCGGAGGAGAAGCCGGACCGCGATTCGCACACCATGACGGTCCAGTTCCCGCGGATCTCGTCGGACGAATCGTTCCCGTACGCTGGGCAAGTAGAAGTCCGACGACGTTTCGACCGCGGAACGGCCACCTGGCAGGAGTACTCCGCGTACTCCGGTGGCGCCGCGGGCGAGACCACCGTCATCCCGGTCATCCGGCCCGGCCGTCCGGCACGCCCACCGATGCGTCCCGCAGCCGGTCCCGCCGGTCCGTCTGCAACGAATCAGCCTCCCAAGAACCAGCCGCGAGGAGCCCAGCCGATGTCCGCACCCGATTCGGACGGTTCACGTCCGTCGTCGGAGCCGACTCGCGCGATGCTCCCGAGGGCCGAGCCGTCGGTCCCTCGCGGTCCCAAACTGGTGCCCGGTGCCGCCGTCGCGGGGGGACGCTATCGACTCCTCGAACCGCAGGGCGGCACTCGCGGTCTGGCCTTCTGGCGGGCCAAGGACACCGGTCTCGACCGCGAAGTCGGCCTCACCTTCGTCGATCCGGACCAGCAGTTCCCGCCGGTCAACCCGGGTGATCGCGATCCGCAGGAGGGTCCGCAGGCGGTTCTGCACCGCACTCGGCGCCTCGGCCAGCTCCACTCGGCCGGCGTGGCACGGGTCTTGGACGTCGTGCGCAGCGCGTCCGGCGGCATCATCGTCACCGAATGGGTGCAGGGCTCGAAGCTTGCCGACGTCGCGGCGACGTCCCCGTCGGCCACCGGAGCCGCACGGGCGGTCCGCGCCCTCGCGGCGGGCGCCGAAGCCGCTCACCGAGCGGGCGCGGTTCTGTCGATCGACCATCCCGATCGCATCCGCATAAGCTCCGACGGCGACGCCGTGCTCGCCTTCCCGGCGATTCTCGCGGACGACGACCGGGCGTCGGACGTCCGTGGACTCGGCGCCGTGCTCTACGCGCTGCTGTTGAACCGCTGGACGCTCGACGCGGCGACGGGCAAGGAGTTGTCGACGGCGGCCGTCGCGCGCGGCCTGGTCGGCGGTATGCGCCTTGCCGATCCCGATCCGCGGAATCCCGGGCAGCCGCTCGCGCCGATGCAGGCCAAGCCGGACATCCCGTTCGAGATCTCCGCCGTCGCTTCACGCGCGCTGGAAGGCGACCGCGGCATTCGCACGGCTGCGACGGTTCAGCATGTGCTCGATCAGGCGACCGTCGTCGACCTGAAGACCGACATGCTGCCGCGACTGGAGTCGCAGCTGCCGCCGGTGTCGGTGGCCCCGATCAGCCGGACGCGCAAGGAGCGCCTGATGGGCGAGGGGCAGGCGGGCAAGCGGAACGTCGCCCTGCTCGCCGGTGGTGGACTGTTCATTCTGTTCGTGATCGTCGCGATCATCGTCGCCGCCACCAACATGTTCGCCGCACCGGATGAGGGCAACGACTTCGACTCGTTCCTGCCCGGCTCGTCGACGACAGCCCCGGAGAACCCGAATACTCCGACGGGTGCGCCCGCCGCGGCCTCGGCGGTCAGCCTTCTCGACCTGTCCGATCAGGATCCCGACTCGTCGACGAACATCAACAACGTGCTGACCGGCGCGTCCCCAGCCTGGAAGACCGACGTCTACCGCGGTTCCGCGCAGTTCGCGGGCCTCAAGGACGGACTCGGCCTGATGTTTCAGTTGAGGGCGCCCGGCACCGTGAAGTCGGTGACGATCGAGACGTCGACGCCGGGATTCACCGTCGAACTGCGGACCGCCGATCGCAAGCCCGCCTCGCTCGACGCGACCACCCGCGTCGGCGGCGGCACGGTGAACGGCAAGAAGACGACGTTGCCCGTGCAGTCGCCCACGAACGCCCCCTACTTCATCGTGTGGCTCACCTCGCTGCCGCAGAACAACGGTGGCTACCAGGCCGTCATCAACCGCATCACTCTGCGGTGAGCGACGACGGCGCCGTCCTCTGCGACGACGGTCTGCGGCGCACTCCCTGGGGCGCCGTGCCCGGGTTGATGCGCGATTACTACGACACCGAGTGGGGTCTGCCCGTGGTGGGCGAGAACGCCCACTTCGAACGACTGTCGTTGGAAGGCTTCCAAGCCGGCCTGTCGTGGGCGACGATCCTCCGCAAGCGGCCCGCCTTTCGCGAGGTCTTCGCGGATTTCGACGTCGACACCGTCGCCGGATACGGCCCGGACGACGTCGAGAGGCTGATGGGCGACGCCCGGATCGTGCGCAATCGCGCGAAGATCGAGGCGACAGTCGGAAACGCACGAGCCACGATCGCCCTGCGTGACGAGGGCGGTCTCGAAGCCCTGCTGTGGTCGTTCAGACCGCTCGACACCCCGCGGCCCACCCGCCCGGCGGACGTTCCGACCACGTCACCCGAGTCGGTCGCGTTGTCGAAGGCGTTGCGTGCGAAAGGCTTCCGATTCGTCGGCCCGACGACGATGTACGCGTTGATGGAGGCGATCGGCATCGTCGACACCCACCTCGTCGACTCGTTCCGCCGCGGGTCGTCCGGCGTCTGGAACTAGGGCGCCC
>JASLJL010000350.1 GCA_030152405.1 Gordonia sp. (in: high G+C Gram-positive bacteria)
CGCGGCGTTCGCCACGGCGCTCTCACCCTGCACACGGTGACCGGCGAGACGCGCTGGCTCGACGCCGGGCTGTCGATCCTGGACCGCGCGATCGACGTGTTCGCCGTCTCTGACGAGGACGGCGCCTGGTACGACGCGCACCCCACCGGCCTGCTGCTGCGACCTCGCGACCCGGTGGACGGCGCCACGCCCGCGGGTGCGTCGTTGATGGCCGAGGCGCTGGTGACGGCGTCCGTGCTGAGCGACGTCCAACGTGCCGCCCGGTACGTCGAACTCGCCGACGCGACGCTCGCGCGTGCGGGGATCATCCTCGCGAAGGCTGCGCGGTCGGCGGGGCACTGGTTGGCCGTCGCGGAGTCGTACGTCGCAGGACCGGTCCAGGTCGCCGTCGCCCAGACTCCCGACAGTGACGGCTCGTTCGCCGCCGACATCCGTCGTGTGTCGCCCGGCGGCGTCCTGGTGGTGGTGGGAGCGGAGAACTCCACGCCGCTGCTCGCCGACCGTGGGCCGATCGCGACCGGCGGACGACTCCGCGACGCGGCATACATCTGCCGCGGCGAGGTGTGCGGGCTGCCGGTCACCGAACTCGACGGCGTCGAAGGGCTCCTGTAGCGCGCCTGTGGCCCGGTTTCGCCCTGAGTAGATCGATCGATCAATAGTCCGATATGGTGTCGTCGACATCACACCGCCGTCGACGATCGCGGTGGTTCACACCGATCGGGAAGTGCGACACATGGGCATGGACGACCAGACGATCAACCGTCGGAGCGTGCTGGTGGGAGGATCCGTCGCCGCCGCAGGGCTCGTCGCGACGTCGCTCGCCGGCCAGGCCGGCGCAGCGCGCCGGAACGACGCCGATGTGATCGTCGTCGGACACGGGCTGGCCGGCCTCGTCGCCGCCACGGAACTGGCCGCGGCAGGCCGGTCGGTGATCATCGTCGACCAGGAGTCGCGCGCCAACCTGGGAGGTCAGGCGCACTGGTCGCTCGGCGGTCTGTTCTTCGTCGACTCACCCGAGCAGCGACAATGTCAGATCCGCGACTCCATCGAACTCGCACGCGCCGACTGGTTCGGGTCCGCGGGCTTCGACCGCAAGCCGCACGACCGTCTCGGCGAGGACTTCTGGGCACGCCAATGGGCCGACGCGTACCTGAACTTCGCAGCGGGGGAGAAGCGCAGCTGGCTCGAACGCAAGGGCGTCCGCTGGGTTCCGGTGGTGGGCTGGGCGGAGCGCGGCGGCACATCCGCCAGCGGCCACGGCAATTCCGTGCCACGTTTCCACATGACACTCGGCACCGGCCCCGGCGTCGTCGAACCGTTCCGCAACGCCGTCCTCGACGCCGAACGCCGTCGTCGGGTGTCGTTCCGGTTCCGTCATCGGGTGGACGAGCTCATCACCGACGGCGGGCGCGTCACCGGAGTCCGGGGCAAGCGGCTCGCGTCGTCGAACGCACCCCGCGGCGTCAAGTCGAATCGGACGGTGGTCGGCGATTTCGAACTCCACGCACCCATCACGATCGTCGCCTCCGGCGGCATCGGCGCCAACCACGAGCTGATCCGGGCCAACTGGCCGTCGCGCCTGGGCACTCCGCCGAAGACGATGGTCACGGGTGTGCCCGCGCATGTCGACGGTCGGATGCTCGCCATCACCGAAGCCGCGGGCGGCCGGATCGTCAACCGCGATCGGATGTGGCACTACACCGAGGGCCTCAAGAACCACTCGCCGATCTGGCCCGATCACGGCATCCGCGTGCTCGGCGCCCCGTCGTCGATGTGGTTCGACGCCGAGGGCAACCGGTTCGACAGTCCGGCGATCCCCAGCTACGACACCCTCGAGACTCTCGCGATGATCAAGCGCACCGGCTACGACTACTCGTGGTTCGTGCTGAACAAACGGATCGTCAGCAAGGAGTTCATCCTGTCCGGGTCGGAGCAGAATCCGGAGCTCACGCGCAAAGACCTCGCCGCGTACCTCGCCAGCCGGGCGCTCGACGACGTGCCGAAGTCGGTCCAGAAGTTCCTCGACAAGGGCGCCGACTTCGTCCAGGCGCGCAGCGTCGACGACCTCGCCCGCAAGATGAACCGTCTCGCGGGCTCCGATCTCGTCGACGCGGGTCGGCTCCGGAAGCAGATCGTCGAGCGCGACCGGCAGGTGCACAATCCGTTCACCAAGGACCCCGGGGTGATGGGGATCCACAACTCGCGGAACTATCTGGGCGACAACATCGTCCGCACCGTCGAACCGCACCCGATCCTCGATCCCGCGGCGGGTCCGCTCATCGCCATCCGCATGAACATCCTCACCCGCAAGACGCTCGGCGGCCTCCAGACCAACCTCTCCGGGCAGGTCATGAACGACGCCGGGACGCCGGTGCCAGGCTTGTACGCGGCGGGCGAGGCGTCCGGGTTCGGCGGTGGCGGCGTGCACGGGTACAACGCGCTCGAGGGGACCTTCCTCGGCGGTTGCCTGTTCTCCGGCCGCACTGCGGGGCGCGCCGCGGGCCGCGCGCTGTAGTGCGTTTGCGAGGTTCGGGGGCCGGTGCTACCGTCGGTGCCATGTCGACGACCGCCTATTGTCGCTTTTTTATGCAGGCTCCGGGAGAGCCTGCGATGAA
>JASLJL010000362.1 GCA_030152405.1 Gordonia sp. (in: high G+C Gram-positive bacteria)
GGCGAGGACCTCTTCTCCCACGCGTCGATGTCAGCGCTCCGGCTGTCGATGCTGACGGCGGCCGGTGCGACGGTCGTCTGCATCGTGCTCGGTGTGCCGCTGGCGGTGGTGATGGCGCGGGCGTCGCGACGCGCGGCGTCGGTGCTGCGGACCGTGGTCCTCGTACCGCTGGTGCTGCCGCCGATGGTGGGCGGTCTCGCACTGTTGTCGTTGCTCGGACGCTCGGGGCTGATCGGCCGACCCGTGTTCGAGTGGAGCGGTCACAGCCTGCCGTACACGACCGCCGCCGTCGTCGTGGCCCAGGCGTTCGTCGCCCTGCCGTTCTTCGTGATCACCGTCGAGGGGTCGCTCCGGACGTCCGGGGTGAGTCACGAGCAGATCGCGGCGACGCTCGGCGCGGGTCGATGGCGGGTGCTGACCCACGTCACCGTTCCGCTCGTCCTCCCGGGACTGGTCGCGGGCACGGTCCTCGCATTCGCGCGGGCGCTCGGTGAGTTCGGCGCCACCGCGCTGTTCGCAGGCAACGCCCCGGACGTCACGCGGACCATGCCGCTCGCGGTCTACACGGCGTTCAACGGTGTCGGGGTGACGCAGGACTCGGCCGTCGCGCTGTCGTTGCTGCTGCTCGTCAGCGCGGCCGTCGTGGTGTGCGGTCTGCGGTCGTGGCGCGAGGACGCGGTCCGATGACCGGTGCGTTGTCCGTCGACGTCACCGTCGACCGCGGCGACTTCCGGGTGGAAGCGGCGTTCGACGTCGCCCCGGGCGACTGCCTGGCGGTCCTCGGCCCCAACGGTGCGGGCAAGTCGACGATCCTCTCCGCGCTCGCCGGCCTGACCCGACTTCAGACCGGTGAGGTGATCCTCGACGGTCGGACCCTCGAGCGCGACGGCGGACCGCGGGTGCCGCCCGAACACCGTGGCGTCGCGCTGCTCGATCAACGCCCCCGCCTGTTTCCGCACCTCACCGTCGAGAAGAACCTCTCATTCGGTCCCCGCGCGCAGGGCCTGCGGCGAGCCGAGACGCGCACGATCGTCGACGGGTGGCTCCACCGTCTCGGGCTCGCCGACCGCGGTCGCGCCCGGCCGCACGAACTCTCCGGCGGACAGCAGCAACGCATCGCCATCGCCCGCGCCTTCGCCTCTTCGCCCCGGGTGATCCTGCTCGACGAGCCCTTCGCGTCGCTCGACGCCGAGAGCGGCCCGATCGTGCGCCGCATCCTGTCCGAGGAACTCGCACGGACCGGGATCACCGCGATCCTCGTGACCCACGACCTCGCGGACGCCTGGCGCTGGGCCGACCGGTGCATCGTCGTGGACAAGGGCCGCATCGTCGACGAGGGCACCCCGGACGAGGTGACGACGCGTCCCCGCCGCGCCTTCACCGCGGCACTCGCCGGATTCGGGGTGCTGCGCGGCCGATGGACCGGCACGGCGCTCGACGTCGGCGCCGCCCGGCTAGCCGGGACGCCGGATCAGGTGGGTGAGACGCACCTGGTCGACGGGGCCGCCGCCATCGGGATCGTCGCGCCCCGCGACATCGATCTGATGCCGTTCCGGGGCGGGCCGGGCCGCCTGCCCGTCGAGGTGACGTCCGTGTCGGTCCAGGCGGATGTCGTCCGACTGGAGACCGACGCGGGCGTGCCGATCGAGCAGACTCTGCCGGAGGCGCGCGTGCTCGGCGACGGCGTCCTGCCGGCGGTCGGCGACCGGTTCGACGCCGTCCCTCGCACCATGCGCGTGGTCCCGCACCCGGCATAGTCGCTCGAGATCGGCCGTCGGATATCTACAGTGGTCGTATGGGACGGATTACCGCGCGGTGGCCGATCACCAAGATGGCGGTGGCGCTGCACAGCACCAGCCGTGTCGACACGCTGGCGGTGGAAGAGCCGCTCGAGATCAGGATCGACGGATCGCCGCTGGTCGTGACCATGCGGACACCGGGCGCCGACGTCGATCTCGCCGCCGGATTCCTGGTGTCCGAGGGGATCGTCCGTCGCCGAGAGCAACTCGTCTCGGCCATCGCCTGCGGAGGTCCGGGCACCGGGGGCGGGGAGAACACCTACAACGTCCTCGACGTCGCGCTGACGTCGGACTCGGTGCTGCCCGACCGCGAACACGCCCGATCGTTCTCGATGACGAGTGCATGCGGAGTGTGCGGCAAAGCGAGCATCGACGCGGTCTCGACGGTGTCGGCGTTCGACGTGACGGACGACGACGTCACGGTGAGCGCTGCGCGACTAGCCCGCCTGCCCGACCTGCTCAGGGCCGAGCAGACGGTGTTCGCCAAGACCGGCGGCCTGCACGCCGCGGCGCTCTTCGACGCCGACACCGGCGAGCTCCTCGTGCTGAGAGAGGACGTCGGCAGGCACAATGCCGTCGACAAGGTCGTCGGCTGGGCGTTCCGAGAAGATCGACTCCCGTTGCGGAGGACGATCCTCGCGGTGTCCGGCCGGGCCAGTTTCGAACTCGTCCAGAAGGCGGTGATGGCGGGCATTCCAGTCCTCACCGCGGTCTCCGCGCCGTCGTCGCTCGCCGTGGAACTGGCCTGCGACTCCGGCGTGAGTCTCGTGGGCTTCCTGCGCGGGG
>JASLJL010000385.1 GCA_030152405.1 Gordonia sp. (in: high G+C Gram-positive bacteria)
GGCAGGACGAGCAGCACGTACCAGTGGTGTCGCTGTCCTCCGACGATCTCCGACGTCGACATCGTCGACGACAGCAGGAACACGGCGGCGAACGACAGTCCCATCGCGATCTCGTACGAGATCACCTGCGCCGTCGACCGCAGACCGCCGAGCAGCGGGTAGGTCGAGCCGGACGCCCACCCGGCGAGAATGATGCCGTAGACGCCGATGGACGTGACCGCCAGAACGAACAGCACGCCGACCGGCAGGTCGGTGAGCTGCAGCGGAGTCCGATGTCCGAACACGGACACCTCGGGACCCATCGGGATGACGGCGAACGCGGTGATCGCGGGAACCACCGAGATGATCGGTGCGAGCAGGTAGATCACCTTGTCGACCCCCGCCGGGGTCAGTCCCTCTTTCAGCGCCAGCTTCACACCGTCGGCCAGGCTCTGGAGCAGACCGCCCGGGCCGACGCGGTTGGGACCGAGGCGGTTCTGCATCCGCGCCATGATCTTCCGTTCGGCGAGGATGCCGACGAGAACGGTGAGGACGAGGAACACGAAGATGCCGACGGATTTGGCGAGGATCAGCCACCACGTGTCCTGGCCGAAGCTGTGCAGAGTCGGGTACACGGAGTCCGCACCGATGGTGGGATCCGCGCTGATCAGGATGTTCGGCGAGATCATCGGCTCGGACCTATCTCGACGACGTCGCCTGCCGCGGCGCCCAGCGTCGGGTACACGCGGGAGCCGGGCGAGTTGGCCGGAACCCACACCACGTCGTCCGGCATGTCGGTGATGACGAGTGGAAGCGTTATCGCTCCGTTCGACGTCGACACCACCAGTGGTTCGTCGTCGCCGACGCCCACCGCCGCGGCGGTCGCCGCCGACAGTCGGGCGACCGTTCGATGCGCGGTGCCCGCGAGGTGCGGTTCCCCGTCCTGCATCCGGCCGAGGTCGAGCAGCATGCGCCACGTTCCGAGAACTGCCTGACCGGGTGCGACGGGAGGACGCTCGGTCTGCACAGTCGGCGCGGCGGTGTGCCGCTCGCCGCGCCAGGCGCCGATCCGCGCGAACTCGTCGTGGATCTGCGCCGCACTGTCGCACCCCAGGTCCACGCCGATCTCGTCGGCCAGTGCGTGGAGCACCCGATGGTCGGACAGCGGAACGCTGCCCGACCCGACCGGCAGCGCCGCGTCGAACGGTCGAGGCCTGCCCTCCCAGTCGACGAAGGTGCCGGCCTTCTCCGGCGCGGCGGCAACCGGGAACACCACGTCGGCGTGCCGGGTGGCGTCGCTCGACCGCTGCTCGAGGGATACGACGAAGCGCGCGGCCGTCAACGCCGCGGCGGCCTGCGCGGGATCGGGCAGATCGTCGAGCTCCACACCGCCGATCAGCAGTCCGTCCAGCTGGCCGGAGACGAGTGCGTCGAGGATCTGAGACGTCGACCGGCCGGTCTCCGACGGCACGTCGCCGCCCCACACCTCGGCGATGTCGGCGCGAGCCTGCTCCGATCGGACGGGGCGCCCCGCGGGTAGAAGACCGGGGGCCGCGCCGACGTCGAGTGCGCCGCGTTCACCCGCTCGCCGGGGAATCCAGGCCATCGGCGCTCCGGTCGCCGCCGCCGCGGACAGTGCGCCGGGGCTGGACGCGAGGCGCTCACCGACGACGAGCACGGCGCCCGGGGTCGCCAGCAGGTCGGCGATCGCGGGGGATCCGAGGACGTCGGCCTCGTGTCCGGGGACACAGGGATGCAGGGTCGCCGACAGCTTCTGCGCACCGGGACTGAGCCACGACGCGACGGTGTGGACCTGTTGACCGCGGGTCCGGACGGCTTTGCGGAGCCGCAGGAAGACGATCGGCGACTCCTCTTCCGGCTCGAAGCCTGCGAGCACGATCACCGGCGCGTCCTGCAGGTCGTCGTAGGTGACTCCGATGCCGCGGCCCGCGACGTGCTCAGCCAGGAACTGCGCTTCCTCGCCGGAGTGCGCCCGTGCTCGGAAGTCGACGTCCGACGTCCCCAAGACCATCCGGGCGAACTTGCCGTACGCGTACGCGTCCTCCACGGTCGATCGGCCGCCGAGGAGGACTCCGGTGCGCGGCCCGGACGCGGCGAGACCGGTCGCGGCGGTGAACAGCGCGTGCGTCCACGACGCCGGCGCCAGGACGCCGTCGTCGCCTCTGACCAGCGGAGTCGTGATCCGGTCCGGTTGACGCGCATAGGTGAACGCCCACCGGCCCTTGTCGCAGTTCCACTCCTCGTTGACCTCGGGGTCGTCGCCCGCCAGGCGGCGCAGCACCTGCCCGCGACGATGGTCGGTGCGCTGTGCGCACCCGCTCGCACAGTGCTCGCACACACCCGGCGACGACTCCAGATCGAACGGGCGCGCCCGGAAACGATAGGCGGCGCCGGTGAGCGCGCCGACCGGACAGATCTGGACCGTGTTCCCCGAGAAGTACGACTCGAACGGATCATCTGCGTAGGCGCTGACCTGCTGCAACGCGCCCCGGTCGGCGAGCGAGATCAACGGATCGCCTGCCACTTGATCGGCGAATCGAGTGCAGCGCGCACACAGGACGCAGCGCTCGCGGTCGAGCAGCACCTCCGACGACAGCGGCACCGGCTTGGTGTAGGTGCGCTTGACTCCGGAGAACCGGGACTGGGCGCGGCCCGCCGACATCGCCTGGTTCTGCAGGGGGCACTCGCCGCCCTTGTCGCAGGTGGGGCAGTCGAGGGGATGATTGATCAGCAGCAGTTCCATCACGCCGCTCTGCGCTTTCGCGGCGTCGTCGGACGAGTGCTGGGTGCGGACGACCATCCCGTCGGAGACGGTCGTGGTGCACGAGGCCATCGGCTTGCGCATGCCCTCGATCTCGACGAGGCACTGCCGGCACGCGCCGACCGGATCGAGCAGCGGATGATCGCAGAAGCGGGGGATGTCGACGCCGATCAGCTCGGCGGCGCGGATCACCAGGGTGCCCGCCGGGACGGTCACCTCGACGCCGTCGATGGTGACGGCGACCTGATCGTCGGACATCAGCGGACCTCCTCGGCGAACAGGGTCGAGCGCGCCGGATCGAACGGGCAGCCGCGACCGTCGAGGTGGGCGATGTACTCGTCGCGGAAGTGCTGCAGGGACGACGCGATCGGGCTGCCGCTGCCGTCTCCGAGTGCGCAGAAACTCTTGCCGACCACGGTGTTCGTGGTGTCGGTGAGGAGATCGAGGTCGGCTTCGGTGGCGTCGCCGTCCTCGATGCGCTGGAGGATCTGCACCAGCCAGTACGTGCCCTCCCGACACGGTGTGCACTTGCCGCACGACTCGTGCTTGTAGAACTCGGTCCACCGGAGAACGGCACGGACCACGCACGTCGTCTCGTCGAACAGTTGAATCGCCTTGGTGCCGAGCATCGAGCCTGCGGCGCCGACCCCCTCGTAGTCGAGCGAGACGTCGAGGTGCTCCGGAGTGAGCATCGGCGTCGACGATCCGCCGGGCGTCCAGAACTTCAATTCGTGACCTGCGCGGATGCCTCCAGCACAATCGAGGAGTTCGCGGAGGGTGACGCCGAGCGGTGCCTCGTACTGTCCCGGCCTGGTGACATGCCCGGACAGCGAGTACATCGTGAATCCGGGGGACTTCTCGGTGCCCATCGCACGGAACCAGTCGACGCCGTTGCGGAGGATCGACGGGACGCTCGCGATGGACTCGACGTTGTTGACCACCGTGGGGCTCGCGTACAGGCCTTCGGTGGCGGGGAACGGCGGACGCAGACGAGGCTGTCCCCGCCGTCCTTCGAGGGAGTCCAGGAGCGCCGTCTCCTCGCCGCAGATGTACGCGCCCGCACCCGCGTGGACGACGAGTTCGAGACTGAAGCCCGATCCGAAGATGTTGTGACCCAGCAGGCCCACGTCGTAGGCCTCGGCGACCGCGTCGCGCAAGCGGCGGATCACCGACGCGACCTCGCCTCGCACGTAGATGAACGCGTGCCGGGCGCGGATGGCGTAGGCGGCGATGATGACGCCCTCGACCAGCAGGTGCGGCGATGCCAGCATCAACGGCATGTCCTTGCACGTCCCGGGCTCGGATTCGTCCGCGTTCACGACCAGGTAGTGCGGTTTCGGAGCGGGCCCGCCCGGTGCGGGAGTCGACTGCGGGATGAACGACCACTTCATCCCGACGGGGAAGCCGGCGCCCCCGCGTCCACGCAGTCCGGACGCCTTGACCAGCTCGATCACGTCGCCCGGCGCCATGGCCAGCGCGGCCTTGAGTCCCTGGTAGCCCTTGGCGTCGAGGTAGTTCCGCAGCAGCCACGACTCGTCGTCGGACCAATGACGTGAGAGGACGGGGGTCTCCGCGGGTTCGCTGCCGGGAGTGGGGAGATCGATGGCGATCATGATGCGGGCTCCGGCCGTTCGGGGAGACCTGCGAGCAGTCGTGCGGTCTGCCGGAAGGTGCACAGCGACGACGCTCCGCGGCTCGGCGCAGGCGGCTTCCCGTCCTGCAGATCGGCGACGAGCCGTGCGGCCGACTCGGGCGTCTGCGCGTCGAAGAACTCCCAGTTCACCATCACCACCGGCGCGTGGTCGCACGCGGCGTTGCACTCGACGTGCTCGACGGTGACCAAACCGTCCGGTGTGGTCTCGCCCGGCCGCACTCCCAGCCGCCGAGTCAGGTCGGCGAGGATCGCGTCGCCGCCCATCACGGCGCACAGCGTGTTGGTGCACACTCCCACCAGGTAGTCGCCGGTCGGCTCGCGGCGGTACATCGAGTAGAAGGTGGCGACCGCCGCCACCTGCGCCGTCGTCAGGCGCAGCCGATCGGCACAGAACGCGACGCCCGCCCGGGTGAGGTAGCCGTCGTTGCTCTGCACGAGGTGCAGCAGCGGCAGCAGCGCCGACCGCGACTCCGGGTAGCGCGCGACGATCTCGTCCGACTCGGCGGTCAGCGACGCGAGGACCTCCGGGGTGTACTCGGAGGGTCCGTCGAAGGCGATGGGTGGAGTCGGCTCGGACGTGGTGAACAGGATCGGCTCGGCCCGACCTACTCCGCTGCTCGACGATTGGAACGTGGTCATCTGTCGACGCCTCCCATCACGGGATCGATGCTGGCCACGGCGGTGATCACGTCGGCGATCAGACCGCCTTCACACATCGCGGCGACGGCCTGCAGGTTGGTGAACGACGGGTCGCGGAAGTGGACCCGGTACGGGCGTGTTCCGCCGTCGGAGACCACGTGCACCCCCAGTTCGCCGCGCGGCGACTCGATGGACACGTAGCACTGCCCGGCAGGCACCCGCATGCCTTCGGTGACGAGCTTGAAGTGATGGATCAACGACTCCATCGACATGCCCATGATCTCGGCGATGTGCTCGGGGGAGTTCCCGAGCCCGTCCGGGCCGACCGCGAGGTCCGCGGGCCACGCGAGTTTGCGATCGGACACCATCACCGGTCCCGGCTCCAGCCGGTCGAGGGCCTGACGGATGATCTTGATGGACTGTCGCATCTCTTCGATGCGGATCAGGTAGCGGCCGTACGAGTCGCAGCCGGTGTCGGTGACGACGTCGAAGTCGTAGTTCTCGTAGCCGCAGTAGGGCGCGGACTTGCGCAGGTCGTGGGGGAGCCCGGTCGACCGCAACACCGGCCCGGTGATGCCGAGCGCCATGCATCCGGTGAGATCGAGGTAGCCGACGCCCTTGGTCCTGGCCTTCCAGATGTAGTTCTCGGTCAGCAGCGCCTCCACCTGGGCGATCTCGTGGGGCAGTTCGTCGAGCACCGCGGCGATGTTGTCGACGGCGCCCTCGGGCAGGTCGACGGCGACCCCGCCGGGTCGGATGTACGCGTGGTTCATGCGCAGTCCGGTGATCTCTTCGAACAGGTCGAGGATCTTCTCACGTGAACCGAAGCCGAGGAACATCGGCGTCACCGCGCCGAGTTCCATTCCGCCGGTGGCGAGCGCGACGAGGTGCGAGGTGATGCGGTTGAGCTCCATCAGGATCACTCGGATGACGGTGGCCCGCTCGGGGATGTCGTCGGTGATGCCGAGGAGCCGCTCGACGGCGAGGCAGTAGGCGACCTCGTTGAAGAACGGCGACAGGTAGTCCATGCGGGTCACGAATGCGACGCCCTGCGTCCAGGTCCGGAACTCGAGGTTCTTCTCGATTCCGGTGTGCAGGAAGCCGATTCCGCAGCGGGCCTCGGTCACCGTCTCGCCTTCGATCTCCAGGATCAGGCGCAGGACACCGTGTGTCGACGGATGCTGCGGGCCCATGTTGACGACGATCCGCTCGTCGACCGGTTCGGCGGCGGCGCGCTCGGCGACCGCGTTCACCACGTCTTCCCAATCGCGTCCGGCGACGGTGAACTGCCGGCTCTCGCCGCGGGCGGCGTCGGATGAGGCGGTGTCCGGCATCAGTTGTACGACCTCCGCTGGTCGGGCGGCGCGACGGTGGCGCCCTTGTACTCGACGGGGATGCCGCCGAGCGGGTAGTCCTTCCGCTGGGGATGGCCCTCCCAGTCGTCTGGCATCTCGATGCGGGTCAGCGACGGGTGTCCGTCGAAGACGAGGCCGAAGAAGTCGTACGTCTCGCGCTCGTGCCAGTCGTTGGTCGGATAGATCGGGAACAGGCTAGGCAGGTGCGGGTCGTCGTCGGGGGCCGTCGTCTCGAGCCGCACGGTGCGGTTGTGGGTGATCGACCGCAGCGGGTACACGGCGTGGAGTTCGCGTCCGACGTCGTCCGGATAGTGGACACCGCTCACACCCAGACACAGCTCGAAACGGAGCGACGGTTCGTCGCGCATGGTGGACGCGACGGCGGGCAGGTGCTCGCGTGAGACCCACACTGTCATCTCGTCGCGATAGATCACGATCTTCTCCACCGCGGCGTCGACGGACACACCGCGGCGTGCCAGGCCCGCGGCCAACTCGTCCGCGATGTCGTCGAAGTACCCGCCGAACGGCCGCTGCGAGTTCCCCGGCAGGTTGACCTGCGCGATCATCCGGCCGTAGCCGGAGGTGTCGCCGGTTCC
>JASLJL010000415.1 GCA_030152405.1 Gordonia sp. (in: high G+C Gram-positive bacteria)
CCCAAGTTCACCGATGACCTGTTCCGCGTCGTCATGACGCCGAACGGTCCGAAGTTCGAGACCGACCTGTTCAAGGGTCTCGGTTCCACCGGTTCGGCGACGACGCCGGATTCCGGATCGTCCGCGGGCCGCACTGCTGCAGCGCCCGCCGTCGAAGCTGTGGCCGATCCCGTCGCCCCGAGCGCTCCGCAGACCACGCCCGCCGACGCTGTCGTCGCCCCGAGCGGCCCCGCAGTCGAGACCGCTCCCGTGGTGGACGCACCTGCCGTCGAGGCCCCGGAGACGGTGGTCGCCCCGTCGCCCGCCGACGACGCGCCGGCTGTTGAGGCTTCCGTCCAGGAGTCGGCCGCAGATCAGGCTCCCGCAGATGAGGCTCCCGCTGTCGAGACGGCTGCCGACGGCGCGGCCGCGTAGTCCGCACTGACACTTCAGGCCCCGACGCCCGGATTCCCGGACGTCGGGGCCTGAAGTGTCTGCGGGGTCAGATCTGGGGTCAGGTCCGGGGCGGGAGTGCCTCCATCTCGGCCAACGCCGTCTCCAGGTGATCGAGCAGCCGTTGCAGGCGCGGGAGTTCGGCGCGTGCGCCGATGATGCCGAAGTTGGCCTTGCCCGCCACCGTCGTGACGGTGATGTTCATGGCCAGGCCCTCCATCGGGATCGACACCGGGTAGCAGCCGTCGAGGCGGGCGCCGTTCCAGTACAGCGGCTCTTCCGGGCCGGGCACGTTCGAGATCATCAGGTTGAACCCGGTCGGGGTGTACCGGACGAATCCGGGGACGGTGTTGAAGGCGAGCGGCCAGATGGTCGCCGCGCCCAGTGCGAGCGCTTGCAGCGGGCGGAGGCCGCGGACGGCCTTCTTCGCGGCCGCCGTCGACGCCTTGATGGCGGTGACCCGCTCGCCGGGGTCGGCCTGGTCGGTCGCCATCCTCACCGAGATCGCGGTGACCGCGTTGCCGTCGGCGTCGTCCTCGGAGTGCAGCGACACCGGCATGACCGCGACGAGCGACTCGTCGGGCAGGGCGTCGTGGTCGGCGAGATAGGTCCGCAGCGCGCCGGCGCACATGGCCACGACGACGTCGTTCAGCGTCATGCCCTGCGCCTTGCCCACGGCGCGAAGCCGTTCCACCGGCCAGTCCTGTGCGGCGAAGCGTCTGGCCGATCCGATCGGGACGTTGAGGATGGTGTTCGGGGCCTGTTGCAGGGGACCGAAGTAGTCCTTGTCGGTGACGCCCGCGACGGCGATCTTGGCGGCGGCGGGCGCGAGTCCGACCACTTGATCGGCGACGTCGAGGACTTGCCCGGCCGCACCGGTCAGCGCGGACAGCAGTCCCTTCGGCTCCTCGGTCTTCGGCGCCCGACGACGCTTGAGTCGGGTGTCCCACGTGGCGGTGCCGGTCCGGTCGTCCGGGTCGGTCGACAGGGTGCGCTGCAGCAGTCGCAGAGCGGTGACACCGTCCACCACCGAGTGGTGGACCTTCGTGTACAGCGCCACCCGCCCATCGGCGAGGCCCTCGATGATGTGCACTTCCCACATCGGGCGACGCCGGTCGAGGAGGGCGCCGTGGTTGAGCGAGACGTAGCGGAGCAGATCGCGGATCGCTCCCGGCCGCGGCAGGATGATGCGGCGGATGTGGTAGTCGAAGTCGACGTCGTCGTCGAACGACCACGCCGTGTACCCGGCGAGCTGCGCGGGCGTCGCCGGGCGTTTGAGGAACATCGGGGCGATGTCGGTGGCCTCGCAGAACCTGGTGTGCATCTCCTCCGCGAGATCTTCGGGCGTCTGCCCGTCGCGCGGGATGAACAGTTGGAGGCCGCCGACGTGCATCGGCTGCTCGCGTGTCTCGGCCACCAAGAACATCGATTCGGTGACGGGCATGTACTGCATTCGACGGGTTCCCCTCGGAGTTCTGCTGCGTGCGTTCCCGCAGACGCCGTCAATTGTGACATGGAGCACATCGAGGGCCTCTGGGGGTCTCGTCGACGCGCGGCCGGCGAGTAATACAGTGTACGAGTGTTCACTCGCCGACGCGTCAGCCTGTATGCGCTGATCTTGTTGATCGCGGTGGAGGCGATGGTCGCGGTCACCTCGTCGTGGGTGGCCGTCGCATCTCGAGGACGAGTCGTCGAACCGTCCGAGGTCCCCGACGACGCACCGACCACCGTCGTGGTGCTCGGAGCGAAAGTCAAGGACCGGGAGGCGGGCGACTATGTGCGCGCCCGGCTCGACGTCGCCGTCGACCTGTTCCGTGCCGGACGCGTGAGCCGGATCCTCAACTCCGGCAACGACGCCGACGATGCGGGGAACGAAGTCCAAGTGATGCGCTCCTATCTGGAGGAGCAGGGGGTGCCGTCGGACGCGATTCTGGACGACCCGCACGGCGTCAACACCGCGGCGACGTGCCGACGGGTGGCGCAGGTGTTCGGTCTGACGTCGGTGCTCATCATCACCCAGGACTTCCACGCCGGACGCGCGGTGATGCTGTGCGACGCCTACGGAGTCGACGCGACGGGTGTCATCGCCCCATGTGGTCACTGCTCGCTGTACAGCAGGGGCCGGAACCAGGTCAGGGAGGCGCTGGCGTCTCGCCCGCGAGCCGTTCTCGACTCGCTGTCGGCCCGTCGTCATTCGAACGAATAGTCCGGTGTCGGACGCGGCATAGCGTTGGCGCATGACAACCGGACGACCCGCCCTGCACGTGGCGGGCATGGCGGTGACCAGGGGCGCCTGGTCTGGACCGCTCCTCCCGGTTCGCGCCGCGTACGCCGCGCTCGACGACGCGGCGCTCGCGCCCGCTGACATCAGCGCGGTGATCCACGTCGGAGTCGACGGAGACCGTGCGATCGCCGCCGCCGTCCGCGACGGGATCGGAGCGGCGTCGTGCCGTCGGACCTACGACGTCGGAGGCGGTGCGGCGGGCTTCGTGACCGCACTCGCCGTCGGCGCGTCACTCCTCGCAACGGGCACCGGAGTCCTCATCACCGAGACCGAACCCGACGGCGCGGCATCGCTGATCCTCACCGAGGGGACAGCGGAGCCGACGACGACCGACGAACCTTTCGTGGTGCGCGCGTCGTCTCCGATCGCAGCTCTGCTGTCGAGTCGTGACGGCGGGAACGACGACGTGCTGCTGGTGGCACCCGGTGCGGCCGGAGCGTCTGTCCGCTGCCTCATCTCTGCCCGGCACCCGCACCGGGCCTGATCAGCGAGCGGGCGTCGTGGGCTGCCACCAGCCGGTGGCCCGGCCGAAGTCGGAGTCGAGGTGCGGGATCAGGCTGCGGACGATGGCGGTCGTCAAATGGTGCGAGTCATGCCAGACCAAGATGTTGCCGACGACCGCCGGGCAGTACCCGTCACGACAGAACCCGTCGCTGTAGTCGAGGAACGTCATGTTCGGGTAATCGCCGGCGATAGCGTCGATCGGGCTGACCGGCGACAACGCGCGCTCGCGGCTCACTCCGCACACGTCGGGGTCCTTGCCTGCGGCAATGCAGTCTCGGGGAAGCATCGGCCCGTGCGTCCACGGGGTGTCGCGGATGGCGATGACCTTCTGTCCGCGTTCCCGGAACTCGTCGAAGATGTCCAGGTAGCCACGAGGGGTCACATCACCCTTCCCGTCGTCGACCGGGCGGGTCGCGGTGGTGAAGACGACGTCGGGCTTGTCGACGGCGAGCCGGTCCATGACTCGCTCGGTCCAGTCGTTGCATTCGGTGAGCACGCGTCCGTTGAACTCGACAGCCGCTTCCGTGCTGAGTGCGCAGCCGGCCTTCATGTAGGTCGTCACTCGGAATCCCCGGGCACGTCCGATCGCGTCGATCGCCGTCATCCAGTGCTCGGAGTGCGATCCGCCGACCACGGCGATGGTGCGGTCGGCTCGGGGATCGCCGTACACGCCGACCTTGATGCTGGGGTCGCCGAAGTTGGAGAAGTGCGGCCGGTGATTGAGCGGCCAGTCGCTCTCGGCGCCCTCCGGCGTCGGGACCGGATCGACTGCGGGCACCGGAGCCCCGTCGAGGAATGCGCGGACGCCGGGGTAGAGCCGCGGGTCGAGGTTGGTGGTGTCGACGTACTGCTTCGACTCCCGGTACTGCCAGTAGCCCGCGCTGGCGAACGCGAACAGGGACACCACGACCAAGCCGATCGCCATCAACTTGCGGTAACGCGGGGAGAACCCGCCCCCGCGGCCGGCGCGCAGCGGCGTCTCGACGTACTTGGTGGTGAACCAGGCGACGGCGAGCGCGACGAGAAGAATGCCGGTGCCCTCGATGAACGACACGTCGTCCTGGAAACGCCAGGTCATGTAGAAGATCAGGAGCGGCCAGTGCCACAGGTACAGGGCGTAGGCGATGGACCCGAGCCACACGATGCGGGGATGGGCGAGGACTCGCCCGGCCTGCGACAGGCCCGCGTCGGAGGTCTGCGCGGAAGCGGACGAGCCCAGCCAGATCAGCAGCAGCGTCGAACCCGCGGGCACCAGGGCCATCGCGGCCGGGTACTGCTGCACGCCCTCGATCCAGAAGCCCGACGA
This sequence comes from Gordonia sp. (in: high G+C Gram-positive bacteria), assembly GCA_030152405.1. GTDB lineage: Bacteria > Actinomycetota > Actinomycetes > Mycobacteriales > Mycobacteriaceae > Gordonia. The sequence goes on from JASLJL010000415.1 coordinate 4,527, forward strand.
CGCGATCAGCCCGACAGCGGCGACGGTCAATGCGGACCGCAGCCAAGTGGGAAGTGCGAGGCGAGGCATCCAGATCGCGAGCAGGCCACCGGTGATCGGCTCCCACAGGCGGGCCACCGTGTCGTAGTAGTTGAACGTCTGATGGATGCCGTGTCGGTAGTTGGCCCACGCGAACGACACCAGTGCGACGAACGCCAGGGAGCCGCCGACGACTCCGGTGATCACCTTCGGACGAGCCAGAGCGTCCCACCGTCGCGCGCCGAGTTTGAGGAGTCCGCCCAGCGCCAAAGCGCAGATGATGGTGAGGAAGAAGAACTGACCCTGCATCGCCATCGACCACAGGTGCTGCATCGGACTGATGGCGGAGTCGGCGGCGCCGTAGTCCTGCGACGCGAATGCCAGGTGATAGTTCTGGTAGTAGAACGCCGAGGCGAACAGCTCGCG
>JASLJL010000443.1 GCA_030152405.1 Gordonia sp. (in: high G+C Gram-positive bacteria)
CGACGAGCTTGCCGGTGGCAATCGAACGGCCGTAGCAGTGAGCACACACGCCGGTGCCGGTGGCACAGCTGAGCACCGAACGGACCTTGACCTCGGTGACGCCTGCGGCGAGGAGAGCCTCGATCGCGGGATCGCCCAGGTCGTGGCCCTTCTCGATCACGACGTTGCCCGCCGCGTCCACGGCGTCGACCGCGAGCGTACGAGCGTACGCCGAGGTCTCGACGTGAGCGTCGCGGATGATCGCGCCGTCGGCCGACTTCTCGGCCAGCGGCACGAGGATGCCGCGCTCGGTGCCACAGTCGGTCTCGCGGACGATGACGTCCTGCGACACGTCGACCAGACGACGGGTCAGGTAACCCGAGTCCGCGGTGCGGAGTGCCGTGTCGGCCAGACCCTTACGCGCGCCGTGCGTGTTGATGAAGTACTCGGCGACGGTCAGGCCCTCACGGAACGACGACTTGATCGGACGCGGGATGAACTCACCCTTCGGGTTCGTCACCAGGCCCTTCATGCCCGAGAGGTTACGCACCTGGGTCATGTTGCCCGTTGCGCCCGACTTCGGAATCATCGTGATCGGGTTGTCGTCCGGGTAGTAGTCCTCGAGCGCCTTACCGACCTCTTCGGTGGCCTGCTTCCAGATCTCCACCAGCGCGTCACGACGCTCGTCCGGCGTCAGACCGCCACGCTGGAACTTGCGCTCCAGGCCGTCGGCACGCTCCTCGTAACGCTCGAGGATCTCGGCCTTGGCCGGCGGGACGAGGACGTCCGACATCGAGACCGTCACACCCGAACGGGTGGCCCAGTAGAAGCCGACGTCCTTCAGCTTGTCGACGGTCTGAGCGACGACGATCATCGGGTAGCGCTCGGCGAGATCGTTGATGATCACGGCCTGACGCTTCTTCGGCATCTGCTCGTCGATGAACGGGTAGTCGTGCGGGAGCAGCTCGTTGAAGAGCACACGACCGAGGGTGGTCGTGGTCTCCCACGCGTTGCCGCGACGCCAGCCGTCCGGGAACAGCTCGGCCTCGACGTCCGCGGGCGGACGCTGGTCGGTCAGACGGATCTTGATCGTCGACTGGATGCTCAGCGCACCGCGATCGACGGCCATGATCGCCTCGGCCGGGCTCGAGTAGACGCCGCGCTCGACGTCGTCCTTGCTGCCCGGCGTGTACTCGCCGAGCTCGCCGGGCTTCTGGCTGGTCAGGTAGTACAGACCGGTCACCATGTCCAGACGCGGCATGGCGAGCGGACGACCTGACGCAGGCGACAGGATGTTGTTGCTCGACAGCATCAGGATGCGTGCCTCGGCCTGAGCCTCCGCGGACAGCGGGAGGTGCACGGCCATCTGGTCACCGTCGAAGTCGGCGTTGAACGCTTCACAGACGAGCGGGTGCAGCTGGATGGCCTTGCCCTCCACGAGCTGCGGCTCGAACGCCTGGATGCCCAGACGGTGCAGCGTGGGAGCACGGTTCAGCAGCACCGGGTGCTCGGCGATGACCTCTTCGAGGACGTCCCACACGGCGGGGCGCTGACGCTCCACCATGCGCTTGGCCGACTTGATGTTCTGCGCCTGGTTCAGGTCGACGAGACGCTTCATCACGAACGGCTTGAACAGCTCGAGGGCCATCAGCTTCGGCAGACCGCACTGGTGCAGCTTGAGCTGCGGGCCGACGACGATGACCGAGCGGCCCGAGTAGTCGACGCGCTTGCCGAGCAGGTTCTGACGGAAACGACCCTGCTTGCCCTTGAGCAGATCGCTCAGGGACTTCAGCGGACGGTTGCCCGGTCCGGTGACCGGACGGCCACGACGACCGTTGTCGAACAGTGCGTCGACCGACTCCTGCAGCATGCGCTTCTCGTTGTTCACGATGATCTCGGGCGCACCGAGATCGATGAGACGCTTCAGGCGGTTGTTGCGGTTGATGACGCGGCGGTACAGGTCGTTGAGGTCGGACGTCGCGAAACGGCCGCCGTCGAGCTGGACCATCGGGCGAAGCTCCGGCGGGATCACCGGCACGGCCTCGAGCACCATCGCCTGCGGCGAGTTGCCCGAACGCTGGAACGCGGCGACGACCTTCAGTCGCTTGAGCGCGCGCAGCTTCTTCTGGCCCTTGCCCGACCGGATCGTCTCGCGCAGCGACTCGGCCTCTGCGTCGATGTCGAACGTCTCGAGCAGCTTCTTGATGGCCTCGGCGCCCATCGAGCCCGCGAAGTACTCGCCGAAGCGGTCTTCGAGCTCGCGGTACAGGCGCTCGTCGACGATCAGCTCGCCGGGCGACAGCTTGACGAACTTGTCCCAGATCTCGTCGAGTGCCTCGACCTCGCGGTTCGCGTGGTCGCGCATGCGCTTGAGCTCACGCTCGCCCGCGTCGCGGACCTTGCGCTTGGCGTCGGCCTTGGCGCCTTCGGCCTCCAGCTCGGCCAGGTCGGCTTCGAGCTTGCTCTGACGCTCGGCCAGTGCAACCTCGAGGTCGTCCATGATGGCCTTGCGCTCCACGCCGATCTCAGCCTCGCGGGTCGACAGCTCTGCGTGACGCAGTTCGTCGTCCACCGAGGTGATGACGTAGGCGGCGAAGTAGATGATCTTCTCGAGATCCTTCGGCGCGAGGTCGAGCAGGTAGCCGAGGCGGCTCGGCACACCCTTGAAGTACCAGATGTGCGTGACCGGCGCGGCCAGCTCGATGTAGCCCATGCGCTCACGGCGCACCTTGGCCTTGGTCACCTCGACGCCGCAGCGCTCACAGATGATGCCCTTGAAGCGGACGCGCTTGTACTTGCCGCAGTAGCACTCCCAGTCCCGGGTGGGGCCGAAGATCTTCTCGCAGAAGAGTCCGTCCTTCTCGGGCTTCAGGGTGCGGTAGTTGATGGTCTCCGGCTTCTTGACCTCACCGTACGACCAGTTGTGGATGTCGTCGGCCGTGGCCAGACCGATCTTCAGTTCGTCGAAAAAGTTGACGTCGAGCACGTGTTACCTTTCAGAGCTCTCTGGGTTCACCGGGGTGAACCCCGTCGTAAGTGGTGAGGGTCAGTTGGCGAGATCGTCGACGGTGGCGTTCTCGTTGCGCGACAGGTTGATGCCGAGGTTGGCAGCAGCGCGCTCGAGATCCTCGTCGTCCGAGTCGGCCATCTCGATGGCGGCGCCGTCGCTGGACAGCACCTCCACGTTGAGGCACAGCGACTGGAGCTCCTTGAGGAGCACCTTGAACGACTCGGGGATGCCCGGCTCCGGGATGTTCTCGCCCTTGACGATCGCCTCGTAGACCTTCACGCGGCCGACCACGTCGTCCGACTTGATGGTCAGCAGCTCCTGCAGGGTGTAGGCGGCGCCGTACGCCTGCATCGCCCAGCACTCCATCTCACCGAAGCGCTGTCCACCGAACTGCGCCTTACCGCCGAGCGGCTGCTGCGTGATCATCGAGTACGGACCGGTCGAACGAGCGTGGATCTTGTCGTCGACCAGGTGGTGCAGCTTGATGATGTACATGTAGCCGACCGACACCGGGTACGGGAACGGCTCGCCCGAACGACCGTCGAGCAGAGTCGCCTTGCCGTCCGGACCGACCATGACGTCGCCGTCGCGGTTCGGCAGGGTCGACCCGAGCAGACCGGCCAGCTCGTCGTCCTTGGCGCCGTCGAACACCGGGGTCGCGGTGTTCGTGTTCGGCTCCGCCGACAGCATGTCGGACGGCAGGCGCTTGGCCCACTCCTCCTCCAGCTGCGCGGTGTCGATGTTCCAGCCGGCCTTGGCGACCCACCCGAGGTGCGTCTCCAGGATCTGACCGATGTTCATACGACGCGGGACGCCGTGGGTGTTCAGGATGATGTCGACGGGAGTGCCGTCGGGCAGGAACGGCATGTCCTCCTGCGGGAGGATCTTGCCGATGACACCCTTGTTGCCGTGGCGGCCTGCGAGCTTGTCGCCGTCCTGGATCTTGCGCTTCTGTGCGACGTAGACGCGGACGAGCTCGTTGACGCCGGGCGCCAGATCGTCGTCGTCGTCGCGGCTGAAGACGCGGACGCCGATGACCTTGCCGGTCTCGCCGTGCGGCACCTTGAGCGACGTGTCGCGGACCTCGCGGGCCTTCTCGCCGAAGATCGCGCGGAGCAGACGCTCTTCCGGGGTCAGCTCGGTCTCGCCCTTCGGCGTGACCTTTCCGACCAGCACGTCGCCGTCGCGGACCTCGGCGCCGATGCGCACGATGCCACGCTCGTCGAGGTCCGCGAGGACCTCGTCGGAGACGTTCGGGATGTCACGAGTGATCTCCTCGGCACCGAGCTTGGTGTCGCGAGCATCGATCTCGTGCTCCTCGATGTGGATCGAGGTGAGAGTGTCCTCCTCAACGAGGCGCTGCGACAGGATGATCGCGTCCTCGTAGTTGTGGCCCTCCCACGGCATGATCGCCACGAGCAGGTTCTTGCCGAGCGCCATCTCGCCCTGATCGGTGCAGGGGCCGTCGGCGAGGACCTGACCGGCCTCGACACGCTGGCCCTCGTCCACGATCGGGACCTGGTTGGCGCAGGTGCCGTGGTTCGAGCGCTCGAACTTGCGCAGACGGAAGCTGTCACGCGTGCCGTCGTCGGCCATCACGGTGATGAAGTCGGCCGAGACCTCCTCCACCACACCGGTCTTGCCGGTGACGATGACGTCGCCCGCGTCGACCGCGGCACGGAGCTCCATGCCGGTGCCGACGAGCGGCGACTCGCTGCGGACCAGCGGCACCGCCTGACGCTGCATGTTGGCGCCCATCAGGGCACGGTTGGCGTCGTCGTGCTCGAGGAACGGGATCATCGCGGTCGCGACCGACACCATCTGGCGCGGCGAGACGTCGAGGTACTGCACCTGCGAGGCCTGAACGAACTCGACCTCGGCGCCCTTGATGCGGACCAGGACGCGCTCGTCGGTGATACGGCCGTCGGCGTCGTAGTTCGTGTTCGCCTGACCGATGAGGTAACGGTCCTCTTCGTCGGCGGTCATGTACTCGATCTGATCCGAGACCTTGCCGTCGATCACCTTGCGGTACGGCGTCTCGATGAAGCCGAACGGGTTCACGCGGGCGTACACCGACAGCGAACCGATGAGGCCGATGTTCGGGCCTTCCGGAGTCTCGATCGGGCACATGCGGCCGTAGTGCGACGGGTGGACGTCTCGGACCTCGAGGCCGGCGCGCTCACGCGACAGACCACCGGGGCCGAGCGCCGACAGACGACGCTTGTGGGTCAGACCCGACAGCGGGTTGTTCTGATCCATGAACTGCGACAGCTGGCTGGTTCCGAAGAACTCCTTGATCGCCGCCACGACGGGACGGATGTTGATCAGGGTCTGCGGGGTGATCGCCTCAGCGTCCTGCGTGGTCATGCGCTCGCGGACCACGCGCTCCATGCGGGACAGGCCCACGCGGATCTGGTTCTGGATCAGCTCGCCGACCGTGCGGAGACGACGGTTACCGAAGTGGTCGATGTCGTCGACCTCGACCGGCACCTCGACGCCGCCGGGGACGGTCATGTTCGAGATGTGGTTCGGATCGGCCTCGTGCAGACGCACGAGGTACTCGACGGTCGCGATGATGTCCTCGCGAGTCAGGACCGACTCGCCGAACATCGGGTTCGCGGTGAGACCGAGCTTCTTGTTGATCTTGTAGCGGCCGACGCGTGCGAGGTCGTAGCGCTTCTCGCGGAAGAACAGGTTCTCCAGCAGGCTCTCCGCCGACTCCTTGGTCGGCGGCTCGCCCGGACGCAGCTTGCGGTACACCTCGAGGAGGGCCTCGTCCTGGTTGGACGTGGAGTCCTTCTCGAGCGTCGACATGGGGATCTCGGAGAAGCCGAAGCGCTCGGTGATCTCCTCGCGGGTCATGCCCAGCGCCTGCAGCAGCACGGTGACCGGCTGGCGGCGCTTGCGGTCGATGCGGACACCGACGGTGTCGCGCTTGTCGACGTCGAATTCGAGCCATGCGCCGCGGCCCGGGATCACCTTCACCGAGTGAAGGGTCTTCTCGGTCGCCTTGTCGATGCTGGCGTCGAAGTACACACCGGGACTGCGGACCAGCTGGCTCACGACGACACGCTCGGTGCCGTTGATGACGAAGCTGCCCTTGTCGGTCATGATCGGGAAGTCGCCCATGAAGACGGTCTGCGACTTGATCTCGCCGGTGTTGTTGTTGATGAACTCCGCCGTGACGAACAGCGGAGCCGCATACGTCATGTCCTTGTCCTTGCACTCGTCGACCGAGGCCTTGACCTCGTCGAAGTGCGGGTCGGAGAAGGACAGCGACATCGAGGACGAGAAGTCCTCGATGGGCGACAGCTCGCGGAGGACTTCCTCGAGTCCGCCGACCGGGTTCTCTTCACCACGGGCGATCGCCTTGGCGCGCCACTCGGGTGTCCCGACGAGCCAGTCGAACGAGTCGAGCTGGACGTCCAGCAGACCCGGAACCTCCAGAGGCTCGTCGATCTTGGCGAATGAGGCGCGGTGCGGCGCGCCCGGGATGACACCCGCTGTGGTTGAGGTGGACTGGCGGTCGAGAGCCAAGATGCGTCCTTCCAACACGAAGTTTCTCGTTGCATGGCGTGATAGCCATTGGCCGTGGGGCCACTGCGAGGCGAGACGACCTGCATGAAAGGGCGTTTGACCTAGACGATCACCGGGGCGAACGAGCGGTCACACGAACAGTAGACAGGAGGCAGCCAGCGCAACGTCCAACTGTATCAGAAAGAGTCCAGGATGTGTAGTCCAGACCGGCACCGATGTCCAGCGGGCTGCCAGCCTGCGTTATCGGTTGGACACAGAATGGGCCGAACAGACCCTCGACGTCAAGCGAACGCGCGGAAAACCCTGGAAACTGCGTGGAAAATCGCCCTTTACGGGTCCAGGAACTCCGACGCCTTCCACCGGTCCCCGTCACGCGTCATGACGATGCGGACCTGCGGGAAGGCGGAATCGGTGACCGCACCGTTCTGATTGGTGCTCACGACGAGGTTCGCGATCGTCGTCGCGGTGTCGCCCTGCAGCTCCGCCACGCCGACGGTGTCCACCTGGCAGTCGGACGACGACTTCGTCTGGGTGATCATCGCACGCGACGCCTTGAGGTTCGTCTGGAACTGCTCGAGCGAGGTCCCCGTGAGGTAGTCCCCGACCCGACCCAGCCACTTGTCGAGATTCCGGTAGTCGTACTGGAAGGGCACGCACGCCGAGTCACGAGCTCCCGACAGCACCTGCTCGGTGGCGCCCTGATCGACGAACGCCTTGTTGTCCGAGACGTCGGCGCCCGGGTGGAACGCGAAGATCCCGGCGACCACCGCCACCACGACGGCGACGCCGGCGAGGATCGCGGCGAGCCGGTACGACGAGTCGGTTCCCCGCACGCTCGGATCGACGTCGGTCACCGCCCGCTTGGCCTCTTCGGCGGCCCGCTCGTTCTCCGCGCGGAGCCGCTTGCGCTCGACTCCCGACCCGGCGACCTTCTGCGTCCGGACCGACGGCCCCGTCGCGGCCGACCGCTTCGCCGCGGCGGCCTCCGACACCTCGACACGAGACGTCGAGCGACCGGCGACCTTGGGAGTGCGGCGTGCCTTGTTCGTACCGGCGGCCATCACTTGCCCCCTTCGTTCAGCGTCGGATCGGCGGTGTTCGGGTCGTAGCCGATACCGGTGAGCGGCACGATCTTCGACGCCTTCCAGGTCCCGTCGACCTTGACCATGGTCACCAGGTTCGACTGCGGCTGGGGTTGCGTGGGCGCCAACGACGACGTCGCCTGGGCGAAGACGAGGACGTTCGCGGTCTCTTCGTCCGCGTTGACCTCGGTGGCCGCACTGCGCATCACCTTCGCCTTGATGGTGAGGTTCTTGTTCTTCGAGGCCTCGATCTGCTTGACCGCGCCGTCCGACTCCGAGATCGCCTGCTTCAGCGCGTCACCGGTCAGGGACGACTTCATCCGCTCCTGCCACGCCTTCGGGGACGCGGCGTCGATCGACATGATGTTGAGCATCGCCTGCTCGGCGCCGTCCACCGCGCCGTTGCGGACCTCTTCGCGGCTCGCGTCGACGGTGTAGGCGCGGATCCCGGTGTAGCCGAAGTACCCGAGGCACACGATCGCCGCGACCAGGGCGGCGGACGACACCGCGAGGGCCAGCGAGGCGAGCCAGTGGCGGCTGTTCCCGTCGGCGGGCGCGGACTTCGGCGCGACGACGGTGTCGACCGAGCTTTCGTCGGCGTCGGACGTCTCGTCGGCGGCGTCTGCGTCGGACTCGTCCGGCTTGGTCAGGCTCACCGGCTTGTCGGCCGCCGAGTCGTCGGCCGCGGTGCTGTCAGTCGCCGTGTCGTCGGCGACCGCCTCGTCGGCGGCGTTCTCGACGTCGGGGTTCTCGTCAGATTTCATCGTGCGCCACTGTACCTTTCCGTAGCAACGAGAACGGCTCGCCGACAGCCGGGCGGCTGTCGACGAGCCGATTCGTCGACTACTTGGCGTGCACTCCCATGAGCCCGGCCAGCTGCGTGGCAATCGGGTTCAGGTTCAGCTTGTCGGGGTCCTTCTTCGGCTTGTTGTCCCACGGCTGCGGGAAGTCCGGGTTCGCCAGGACCGCGCGACGGGCACCGCGGACAGCAGTCGGGCTGCCCACCGGCACGTCGCAATTCGCGTTCGTGTTCATCGGGAAGTCGTCGTAGTTGATGTCGAAGTCGGGGTTCCGACGCTTCATCTCGTCGATGATCGCCTCCGTGCTCTCGTAGCCACGAGTACAGCTCGCCGGGTTGCCGACCTCGAGGACGATGCCGAAGTGGATCTGACCGTCACCCGGTGCGGGCGAATGGCTGCCCGCCGACAGAGCCGACAGGAGCGCGAACGTGATCCCGGTGGTGAAGGCTGCCGGCTCCGTGTAGTGCACGGTGCCGCCGAGCTGATGGATCAGCTTGCCCGCGTCCTCACCGTTGGACTGGATGAAGGTCGACAGGGACGACGCGGCGCGCGGGCCGTCCGAGAGGATCCGCCGGATCGCCGGATCGGCGCCTGCGAGTGTCGCCGTCACCAGTTCCAGGTTCTTCGACCAGGTCAGGATCTCGTCCGACTGCTCGGCCTGAGTGCCCAGCACCACATTCGAGTTCTTGATCAGCGCGATCGTGTCGTCGAGGTTCTCGACGCCGCTCTGCGACAGCTTGTCCAGCGAGTCCACCAGGCGGGTCAGGTTCTCGCCCTGCCCGTTGAACGCCTTGCCGAGCTCGGTCACGACCGTCTTCAGATCGTCCACCGGAACGGTCTTCGTCAGCGAGATCGCGTCCGCGATGACGTTCTGCAGCTTCGGCGGCAGGGTGTACTGCTTGATCGTGTCGCCGTCCTTGAGGAACGGACCGTCCGCAGACGTCGGCTGCAGGTCGACGAACTGCTCACCGATCGCCGAGCGGTTCGCGATGACGGCCTTGGCCGACGCCGGGACGTCGGCTGCGCTCGAGTTCATGTTGAGCGTCACCTCGACGCCGTTGTTCGTCATGCGCATGTCGCCGACGAGGCCGACCGGCACACCGCGATAGGTCACCTCGGCGCTCGGGAAGATGCCGCCGGCGTCCTCCATCGGCACGGTCACGTGGTACGTCGACAGGCCCGCGAGCTTGTCCAGTCGGGCGTACTTGCCGCCGACGTAGACGATCGCGATCACACCGACGACCGCGAACACGATCAACTGGATCTTGACCAACTTGCTGATCATGCGTCGTCACCCTTCACGAGCGAGAGGGTCGCGTCGAGGAAGTCCGAACCGTCGCCCTGTGAAGGCAGCGGCGCGTACTGGTTCGACGAGCGCTTCTTCTTGGTGGTCGGCTTCTTCCCGTCCTTGGCGGACGTCGCCGGGTACTTGCCTCCCGACGGCGGCGTGTTGGGGCCGGGGCGGGAGTTCAGCGGCGGCGGCAGCAACGTGATGGTCGGCCAGCCCCAGCGCGGGCCGTTCCCGTTGTAGTACGGGTTGGCCGGATCGACGTTCGGCGGGCTCACCTTCGGCGGGCTGTACTTCGGCGTGCCTTGTCCGACGCCGAGCGCCTCCAACTGGTTCAGCAGTCGCAGGTCGAGCGTCATGAACAGGTTCGTCGAGTCACCCTGCACCGCAGGCAGCAGATCGTCGGGGAACGGGTGCGTCAGCATCAGCGGCAGCGCGGTCACGGCGTCGTTGGCCGACTTCGACAGCTCGGTCAGGATCGGGCGCAGCGCCTTGAGGTCGTTGATGATCTCGTCGTGCGCCTTGCCGAGGATGTCGGTGCCGACCTTGCCGAGGTCGTCCAGCTTGGTGAGCAGGTCGACGAACTGCGGACGCTGGTCCTCGAGGACCTGAACGCCTGCGGGCAGCTCATTGAGGATCCGCTCGATCTGCGCCGTCTGGTTGTTGGCACGGGACGACAGTTCACTGACGCCGTCGATCGCGCGGATGATGTCGTCGCGCTGTGCGTTGAGACCGCTGATGAGGGTCTCGGTCTGACGCAGCAGCGACGCGAAACGACTCGGGTCGGATCCGATCGACTCGTTGATCGCGGTGATGATCGGTTCGAGCTGGTTGATGCCGCCACCGTTCAGCAGCATCGACAGCGCGCCGAGCAACTGCTCGATGTCGGTCGTGGTCCGCGTGCGTCCCATCGACGACATGATCATCTGCGACGTCGGCTGGCGAGGCGTGGAGGACGTGACGCCCTCCGGCTCCGACAGGGCGACGAACTTCTCACCGAGCAGGTTGGTCTGCTGGATCGCCGCCTGCGACTTGTCCGACAGGTCGACCGAGTTCTTCACCTTGACGGTGACCACGGCCTCCCACGAGTCCTCGGGGACCTCGATCTTGGTGACCTGGCCGACGGGGATGCCGTCCATCTTCACCATCGACTGCGGAACCAGGTCGAGGATGTTCGCGAACTGGATCCGGTACTCGCGCGGGTTGTCCCCCACGTCGACACCGCCGGGCAGCGGTACCGACTGGATTCCTGCG
>JASLJL010000357.1 GCA_030152405.1 Gordonia sp. (in: high G+C Gram-positive bacteria)
CCGCGCCGCAGGGTCCGCAGCAGCAGGCTCCGCAAGCGCCGCAGCAGGCTCCGGTCCAACAGCAGGCTCCGGTCCAGCAGGCTGCGCCGGAACAGCAGGGTCATGTCGGCCGATAGCGGCCTGCCGTCGTTCCACGACGGAACACTCAGTGATCCCCAGCTGACCGCGGCGCTCAAGTCCCTCGAACTGACCGTTCGTCGCAAGCTCGACGGCGTGCTCCAGGGCGAGCACCTCGGTCTCATTCCCGGTCCGGGCTCCGAGCCGGGGGAGGCGAGGCCGTATCAGCCGGGCGACGACATCCGTCGCATGGAGTGGTCGGTCACCGCGCGGACGTCCACGCCGCACGTGCGGCAGATGATCGCCGACCGCGAGCTCGAGACGTGGTTCGTCGTCGACGCGTCCGCCAGCCTCGACTTCGGTTCCGGCACGCGGACCAAGCGGGACCTCGCGGTCGCCGCGTGCGCCGCCGTCGTCCATCTCACCGCAGGCGGGGGCAATCGTCACGGTGCGATCATCGTGACCGGCGACGACATCGTCCGCCTCCCGGCTCGCTCAGGTCGTGCACACGACCGGGCGCTGCTGAAAGCCGTCGCGACCACCCATCGCAGCAATCCGGGCGTTCGCGGCGACCTCGACGCGGGACTCGAGGCCCTGCGTCGTCCGATGCGCCGTCGCGGTCTCGCCGTCGTCGTCAGCGACTTCCTCGGACCGATCGACTGGTCTCGATCGTTGCGGGCGATCGGCGCGCACCACGAACTGCTGGGCGTCGAAGTCCTCGATCCGCGCGACGTGGAGCTGCCCGACGTCGGGCAACTCACCCTGCGTGATGCGGAGAGCGGCGAGATGCTCGACGTGGACGCGACGCCGCGACTGCGGGCCGACTACGCGGCGGCGGCCGCCGACCATCGGGCGCAGGTCAATCGGGCCTTCCGCAGCAGCGGCGGACCCGTGCTGTCGTTGCGGACCGACCGCGACTGGCTCGCCGACACCGTGCGTTTCGTCGGCGAACGTCGACGCGGCATGGCGGCGGGAGTCGCCCGATGAGCGATCTCTTCGCGCACCCGTGGTGGTTGGCGTCGATCCTGCTGGTCGTCGCACTCGTCGCGGCGTACGTGTTCGTCCTGCGCAGACGGAAGGCGCGCTCGTTCCGCTTCGCCAATCTCGACGTCCTCAAGTCGGTGGCGCCGGGCCGGGCGGACCGTTTCCGGCACGTCCCGTTCGCGATCCTCGCCGTCGGCCTGCTTCTGTTGACCATCGCGATGGCCGGACCCATCGCCGAACGCGACGTCGCGCGCAACCGGGCGACAGTCGTGCTCGTGGTGGACGTGTCGCAGTCGATGAAGTCGACCGACGTCGCCCCCTCACGACTGCAGGCCGCTCAGGCGGCCGGTAAACGATTCGCCGACGATCTCACCGACGGCATCAATCTCGGCCTCGTCTCCTTCGCGGGCACCGCGTCGACCCTCGTCTCGCCGACTCCCGACCACGATGCCACCAAGACCGCGCTGGACAACCTGAAGCTGGCCGAGAAGACGGCGACAGGTGAGGGCATCTTCGCAGGTCTGCAGCTGATTCAGACGCTGAACGCGGCGCTCGGCGGCGACGACGCGGCTCCTCCCGCCCGAATCGTCCTGCTGTCGGACGGCAAGCAGACCGTCCCCGAGAGCCCCGACGATCCGCGCGGCGGCTTCACCGCTGCTCGCAAGGCCAAGGAGAAGGGCGTCCCGGTGTCCACGATCTCCTTCGGCACCATGAACGGCACCGTCGAGATCGAGGGCGCGAACGGCGGCGCCCAGAGCGTCCCGGTGCCCGTGGACGACGAGTCCCTCCGCACGATCGCGAATCTCTCCGGAGGCGACTTCTTCACCGCGTCGAGCCTCGACGAATTGAACAAGGTGTACGAGACGCTGCAGAAACAGATCGGCTACGAGCGGCAGCGCGGCGACAACTCGCGGCCGTGGCTGATCGCCGGGACACTCCTCGCGATCCTCGGATCGGTCGCCGCACTGTTCCTGAACAGACGACTTCCCTGACTGCTTTACCGGTCGTGCACTTCGCTGAGATAGGTTGATCAACCATGGCAGACACCAGCTCCATCATCCCCGAACAGACCCCGCGTTCGGTCCTCGTGACCGGCGGCAACCGCGGCATCGGCCTCGCCGTCGCGCAGCGGCTCGCAGCTGACGGCCACAAAGTGGCAGTCACGCATCGCGGTTCGGGCGCACCCGAGGGACTCTTCGGGGTCCAGTGCGACGTGACCGACACCGAGTCGGTCGAGCGCGCATTCGCCGAGGTCGCAGAGCACCAGGGGCCCGTCGAGGTCCTCGTCGCGAACGCCGGCATCACCGACAACATGCTCCTCATGCGGTTGTCGGAGGACAGCTTCTCGAAGGTGATCGACGCGAACCTGACCGGAGCGTTCCGGTGCGCGAAGGCCGCCACCAAGGGGATGCAGCGTGCACGCTTCGGCCGCATGATCTTCCTCGGCTCCGTCGTCGCCACCTCGGGCATCCCCGGTCAGGCGAATTACGCGGCGTCGAAGGCCGGTCTCATCGGTCTCGCCCGCTCGATCGCCCGCGAGCTCGGATCGCGGAACATCACCGCGAACGTCGTCGCACCGGGCTTCATCGAGACCGACATGACCAACTCGATGGAGGATCGCTACATCGAGATGGCCAAGCAGGCGATCCCGCTGGGTCGCACCGGCAAGCCGGAGGACGTCGCGGCGGCGATCAGCTTCCTCGCCTCCGATCAGGGCGGCTACGTCACCGGGGCCGTGCTGCCGGTCGACGGCGGCATGGGCATGGGCAACTAACCGATACATCTCGCACTAGGAGCATCTTCTGTGACTGGCATCCTTGCAGGTAAGACGATTCTCGTCACCGGCATCATCACCGACGCGTCCATCGCGTTCCACACCGCGAAGGTGGCGCAGGAGCAGGGTGCGACGGTGATCATCACCGGCATTCCCGAGCGCCTCCGTCTCATCGACCGCATCGCCAAGCGCCTCCCGCAGGAGGTGCCGCCCGCCATCCCGCTCGACGTGACCGACGAGGAGAGCCTCGGTGCGCTCGCCGACAAGCTCCGCGAGCTGGCCCCGCAGGGCGTCGACGGCGTGGTCCACTCGATCGCCTTCGCACCCAAGACCCTGATGGGTCCGGACGCGGTGCCGTTCCTCGAGGGCCCCGGCCCCGACGTGTCGCGCGCCTTCGAGATCTCGGCGTGGAGCTACGCGTCGCTCGCACGCGCGGCGCTGCCCGTGATGAACGAGGGCGGCTCCATCGTCGGCATGGACTTCGATCCGCGGACCGCGTTGCCCGATTACAACTGGATGGGCGTCGCGAAGGCCGCGCTCGAGTCGGTGAACCGGTATGTGGCGCGCGAGGTCGGCGAGGCCAAGCGCATCCGTTCGAACCTCGTCGCCGCCGGACCGATCAAGACGCTGGCCGCGAAGGCCATCTCGGGCACGGCGACCGACGACGCGAAGAAGCTCAACATGCTCAACGAGTACTGGGACGGCGCATCGCCGATCGGCTGGAACGTCGACGACCCGGGGGTCGTCGGGACGAGCGTCTGCACGCTGCTGTCCGACTTCCTGCCCGCGACGACCGGCTCGATCGTGTACGTCGACGGCGGCGCGAGCCCAACACGTGGTTCCCGGACGACTTCCTCGGCTGACATGACCCTCGACCTCGGAGACAGCAC
>JASLJL010000507.1 GCA_030152405.1 Gordonia sp. (in: high G+C Gram-positive bacteria)
GACGTCGCCGGGGTACGCCTCGCGGCCCGGCGGGCGGCGCAGCAGCAGCGAGATGGCGCGGTAGGCCTCGGCCTGCTTGGACAGGTCGTCGAACACGATGAGGACGTGCTTGCCCTGGTACATCCAGTGCTGGCCGAGAGCCGAACCGGTGTACGGAGCCAGCCACTTGAAGCCGGCGGAGTCGGACGCGGGAGCCGCGACGATGGTGGTGTACTCCATCGCGCCGGCCTCTTCGAGAGCGCTCTTGACGCCCGCGATGGTCGAACCCTTCTGGCCGACGGCGACGTAGATGCAGCGAACCTGCTTCTCCGGGTCGCCGGTCGCCCAGTTGTCCTTCTGGTTCAGGATCGCGTCGATGCAGACCGCGGTCTTGCCGGTCTTGCGGTCGCCGATGATCAGCTGACGCTGGCCACGGCCGATCGCGGTCATCGCGTCGATGGCCTTGATGCCGGTGGCGAGGGACTCCTCGACGGGCTGACGCTCGAGAACCGAGGCGGCCTGCAGCTCGAGGACGCGGTCGCCTTCCGCCTCGATGGCGCCGAGGCCGTCGATCGGTGCGCCCAGCGGGTCGATGACGCGGCCGAGGAACTTGTCGCCGACCGGAACCGAGAGCACGTTGCCGGTGCGCTTGACTTCCTGGCCCTCTTCGATGTTCTGCGAATCACCGAGGATGACGGCGCCGACCTCGTCGAGATCGAGGTTCAGTGCCACACCGCGGATGCCGCCCTCGAACTCGAGGAGCTCGTTGGCCATGGCACCGGGCAGACCTGCGACGTGAGCGATGCCGTCGCCGGTGTCGGTGACAGTTCCGATCTCTTCGCGAGTGGCCTGGCCGCCCACTTCCTGGGTGTAACTTGCGATCGCGCTCCGAATTTCATCGGAGGAGATGGTCAACTCCGCCATTTTCCTGCTTCTCCTGGCTGTCTTTAGTGGTCTGGGAATCGTGTGTGTTAGCGCAAGCCGCTACGCAGCGTTGCGATCTTGCCGGAGAGGCTGCCGTCGATGCGCTCGTCGCCCACACGGACGACGACCCCACCGAGGAGTTCCGGATCGATGTCGACGTGCAGGGTGACCGGCGCGTCGTAGATGGCGGCGAGCTTCGAGGCGAGCGCGGTGCGCTGATCCGCCGAGAGCTCCCCTGCACTGCTGACGTAGGCGACCTTGCGGCCATTGCTTGCGGCGGCGAGCTGCGAGAGCTCGTCGATCGCATCGCCGGGCTGGACGTCGTTGCGTCCGACGGCGTAGCCGGCCAGCTTCTCGCTGACGGTGTCGACCTTGCCGTCGATCAGCTTGCGAAGCAGGCCGAAGCGATCGGCGGCACTGCGCGTGCGATCCGACAGAGCCTGTTCGAGGGCGTTGTCACCCTTGACGATCCGTCCGAGGCGGAAGAGCTCCTCCTCGACGGTGTCGATGCGGCCGGTCTCCTTGGCAGCGAACAGCAGAGCCTCGATTCCGAGGGACTGCAGTGCGCGGACGAGGTCGGCATCAGTCGACCAGTTGCGTGCCGCCGCCGAAGCGACGACTGCGCGCGTGGTATCGGACACCTTGCCGGTCAGCACGGTGTCGGCGATCTTCGCACGCTCATCCGCAGCGGTGGCCGAATCGGCCAGCGCTGTGCGCAGCGAGCGATTGTCGTTGACGGTCTCGGCGACCGACAGCAGTTCGTCGCCGACGGTCACCGATGCGGTGGCCGGGTCGGACGAACCGCGCAATGCGGTCTCCAGCTCGACGCGAGCCCCCTCGAGGGCTTCACGGCTAGACGCTGCGTACATCTATCTGCATTCCTTCTTCTCGGCTCGGCGGCGAGACGGTGGAGTGCGAGGGGCAGTTCCTGCCCGCTCGCCTTCCCACAGTCCTCGCATGTCGCTGCCTGGGATTACTTGGCGCCCTGCACGTCGTCGAGCTCGGCGAGGAACCGGTCGACGGTCCCTGCCTGCTTGACGTCGTCCTGCAGCGAAGCTCCGACGAGCTTCTCGGCCAGATCGACCGACATCTTTCCGAGGTCACCGCGCAGCTCGGAGACGACCTGCTGACGCTGTGCGTCGAGCTGGTTGTGTCCGTTGGCGATGATCCGGTCGCTCTCGGCGGTCGCCTGAGCCTTCAGATCCGCGATGATCTGGGTGCCCTGCGTACGGGCCTCCTCGCGGATCCCTGCAGCCTCTTCGCGAGCGCCTGCGAGCTGTTCGCGGTACGCCTTCAGCGACGCGGCGGCTTCGGCCTGTGCGGCCTCAGCGCGCTCGATGCCGCCTTCGATCGTGTCGCGACGCTCGTCCAGCACCTGACGGTACTTCGGAATGACGAACTTCCAGAAGACGAAGAGGACGACGGCGAAAGCGACCAGCGACCAGGTGATGTCGTACCACTCGGGGCGGAGTGGGTTAGGCGGACCTTCTTCAGCTGCCACGAGGACAGCACTGGTGTTGATCATTGGTCGTCCCGAATCAGAAGATGAAGCCGGCGACGATACCGATCAGCGCCAGTGCCTCAGAGAGTGCGATGCCGAGGAACATGGTGGTGCGGATCTGGCCGGCCAGCTCGGGCTGACGGGCGATGCCCTCGATGGCCTTGCCGGCCACGATGCCAACACCGATGCCGGGGCCGATGGCTGCGAGGCCGTAGCCGATCGCGCCGAAGCCCTTACCGGTGATCTCCGAGTCTGCGGCCAGAGTCTGGGCGAGGATGCTCATCTTGCGATTCCCTTTCTTGGTGGCTCCCCGCCCGGTCGGGCGAGTGAGTCAGATCGTGTGGAACGGCGTACTTCGCCGCGTCCGGGTATTGAGTTGGTCGGTGTCAGTGCTGGTCTGCGTGCAGCGACTGGTCGATGTAGACGGCCGTCAGCAGCGCGAAGATGTACGCCTGCAGACCGATGACCATCAGCTCGAAGAAGGTGAAGGCGACGCCCATGCCGAGCGAGCCGATGCCTGCCAGGCTCCACAGTCCACTCTGAGTGACGACGAAGAACTGTGTCGCCGAGAAGAAGAGCACGAGCATGATGTGCCCGGCGAGCATGTTGGCCATGAGTCGGACCGTGAGCGTGACCGGCCGCAGGATGAAGGTCGACATAAATTCGATCGGCACC
>JASLJL010000525.1 GCA_030152405.1 Gordonia sp. (in: high G+C Gram-positive bacteria)
CGCAGCTTGGCGATGTCGAACTCGTCGTGGATGCCGGTGCCGAACGCCGTGATGATCGACTGGACTTCGGCGTTCTTGAGAACGCGGTCGATTCGAGCCTTCTCGACGTTGATGATCTTTCCGCGCAGCGGCAGGATCGCCTGGTACATCGAATCTCGACCGGACTTGGCCGAGCCGCCTGCGGAGTCGCCCTCCACGATGTAGACCTCGGACTTCTCCGGGTCCTTGCTGCGGCAGTCGGCGAGCTTGCCGGGCAGGCCACCGATGTCGGTCGCGGTCTTACGGCGAACCATGTCGCGTGCACGACGAGCCGCGGCGCGAGCCTGCTGCGAGTCGGACGCCTTCTTGATGATGATCTTGGCCTCGGCCGGATTCGCCTCGAACCAGTGAGCGAGGTGCTCGTTGCACGCCTTCTGGACGAAGCTCTTGACCTCAGTGTTGCCGAGCTTGGTCTTGGTCTGGCCCTCGAACTGCGGGTCGCCGACCTTCACCGAGATGACCGCTGCGAGACCCTCGCGGACATCGTCGCCCGACAGGTTCGGGTCCTTCTCCTTGATGAGCTTCTTGTCGCGCGCGTAGCGGTTGACCGTCGTCGTCAATGCCGCGCGGAAGCCCTCTTCGTGGGTGCCGCCCTCGTGGGTGTTGATCGTGTTCGCGAACGTGTGGACGCTCTCTGCGTAGGAGTCGTTCCACTGCATCGCGATCTCGACCTCGTGACCGGTGCCCTTGGCCGAGTAGCCGATGACCGACTTGTGAACCGGGTTCTTCAGCCGGTTGAGGTGCTTGATGTAGTCGACGAGACCGTCCGGGTAGTAGTACGTCCGGGTCTTGACCTTGGCGATCTTCTCGGCGCGCTCGTCGGCGGTCTTGATCGACTCGGCGCCCTCGTCGCCCTCCACGTCCGGCGCGGCTTCGGCGTCGGCCTCGGTGATCCGCTCGTCGGTGAGCGTGATCGTCAGTCCCTTGTTGAGGAACGCCATCTCCTGAAGGCGGCGTGCGACGGTCTCCGCGTTGAACTTGACCGTCTCGAAGATCTTCGCGTCCGGCCAGAACGAGACGCTGGTTCCGGTCTCACGCGTCGACGCGCCCTCGACCAGAGGTCCGGGCTCGGCGTAGGTGTACGTCTGGTTCCAGACCGCACCGCTGTTCTTGATCTCGAGGTCCACCCGCGTCGACAGGGCGTTCACCACCGAGATGCCGACACCGTGCAGACCACCGGAGACGGCGTACGAGTCGGAGTCGAACTTTCCGCCCGCGTGCAGCTGGGTCATGATGACCTCGACTGCGGGGACACCGGTGGCGTGCATGCCGACGGGCATTCCTCGACCGTCGTCGATCACGCGGATTCCGCCGTCGGCGAGGAGAGTGACGTCGACGCGAGTGGCGTGACCCGCCATCGCCTCGTCGACCGAGTTGTCGACGACTTCCCAGATCAGGTGGTGCAGACCGCGCTCACCCGTGGAGCCGATGTACATGCCGGGCCGCTTGCGGACCGCCTCGAGGCCTTCGAGGATGCTGATGGAGTCAGCACTGTATTCGCCGCCCGTGGACTTGCTCTTCTTCGGGTCTTTACTACCGGTGTCGGCCACGTCAGGGTCCGCTCCTGTTCGTCTCGCGGGTAGGTCCCCTCCACTGTACCCGCAGGGGCGTCGAGCAACCGCGCTCAGCTAGGGCGTGGCGAGCCCTGATTTGCTCGCAGCGCGACGATCCGGGGTTCCATCGAGTCCGTTGACGTCGAAGACTGTTCCGGCGCGTTCTGTCGGCGATCAGCCGTACGTGTCCCGCGGTCCCCTGCCCGACACGTGACGCGGCCCCTTCCGCCACGACGGCGCCTGCGGTCCGACGATCCGGAGGCTCTTGACCGCACCGTGACCGATGGCCGCGGCGATCTTCGCGATGATCTGCCCCTGCATGTACCTCAGCTGTGTCGCCCAGGCCGTCGACTCGGCACGAATGTGCAGCACCCCGTCGGCCATCCGTTCCGGAGTCGCGTGGGAGGCGATGTCCTCCCCCACGATCGACGGCCACATACCGAAGACGGTGCCCTCGGAGATCTTCGGCTCCCATCCGTGCGTCTTGGCGACCCTGCCGGCGAGACGTCCGAGCGGCTGCGGGTCGCGGGAGTCCGGTCCGGCCCCTGACCAGGTACGACGCGAACGATCGCCGCCGCGCCGACGCGGTTTGATGGGAGCCGACCGTCCCATCCCGATCGACTTTCCCGCCGCTTTCGCTTCGGCGCGAGCCTCTTCGAGGGCCTTCCGCGCCATCTCGTACCCGCTCCGACCTGCGAGCGGATCGTCGTCAGCCATCGGCTACGACCTCCTCCCCGTCGTGTCCCGGTCCTCCGTCGTCTCCGACGACGACCGAACGCCTCGGCCCGTCGTCGGACACCCCGATCTGGACGCGGCGACCACCGACGGCCGCCGGGATGTCGTCGGCCACCGCGGCGGTGACGAGCAGCTGTTCAGTGTCGGCGGTGAACTGGGCGAGCTTCTCCCGGCGTCGGACGTCGAGCTCGGCGAACACATCGTCGAGCATGATCACCGGGTCGACGCCGTCCGCACGGAGCAGTTCGACGCTGGCCAACCGCAGTGCGAGCGCGAACGACCACGATTCACCGTGGCTCGCGAAACCTTTCGCGGGCTCGTCGCCTAGCACCAGCTCCAGATCGTCACGATGCGGGCCCACCAAGCACAGACCTCGCTCGATCTCCTTGGTGCGCATCTCCTTCAAGCGGTGTCCGAGGACTTCGCGGATCTGCGCGACGGACTGATCGCCGCCTTCGGCGGCGTCGACATCGGGGCCGGCCGCCGAGCGGTACGCGATGGTCGCCGGCCGTGAGTGAGGTGCGATCGAGGCGTATCCCCCGGTCACGTGCGGAGCGATCTGCCGGATCACCGCCAGCCGTGACGCCGTCACCTCGGCGCCGAGGTCCGCCAGTTGGTCGTCCCAGACATCGAGGGTGCTCATCACCGAGTCCGTCTCACCACGGCGCATCGCGGCTCCCGCCGTCTTCAGAAGCGCCGACCGCTGTCGGAGCACGCGGTCGTAATCGGCTTTGGCGCCGGCTGCGAGCGGCCGCAGCTGCGCGACGAGCTCGTCCACGAAACGCCTGCGCTCGGACGGGTCGCCCCGGACCAGTGCCAGGTCTTCGGGCGCGAACAGCACGGTCCGCAGGATCCCGAGGACTTCACGCGTACGACGCACCGGGCGCGTGTTGATGGCGGCCTTGTTGGCGCCCGATGCCGCGATCGTCAGGTCGACGGTCAGTTCACGTCCGTCGTTCTCCACCGTCGCCGAGACCTTTGCGGCATCGCACCCGGACCGGACCAGCGGTGCGTCCGTCGAGACCCGATGCGACCGAAGGGTGGCGACATAGAACAGCGACTCGAGCAGGTTCGTCTTGCCGAAACCGTTCCGGCCGACGAAGACCGTCGTCTCCGGCGCAAGCGTGAACTCGGCTGTCGGCCAGGATCGGTAGTCGGTGAGGGCTAGATCGCGGACGAACACGTCTGCAGTCCCTCCCGACCGCCCCGGTGGGAACGGTCAGCGAACATCGATCTAATGCTTGGACGTCTCGCCGACGTTCGCACCCGAGCTGTCGCGCATGGCGTGACCGCCGAACTGATTGCGCAGAGCGGACACCGCCTTGAGTGCGGGCGAGGTCTCCTGGCGCGAGGCGAACCGAGCGAACAGCGCGGCCGAGATGACGTTCGCGGGCACCGAGTGACGGATGGCCTCTTCGACGGTCCACCGGCCTTCACCGGAGTCGGTCGTGTAGTCCGAGATCTCCGCCAGACCCGGATCCTCTTCAAGAGCTCGGACCAGCAGATCGAGCAGCCACGAGCGCACCACGGTGCCCTGGGTCCACGCTCGGAGAGTGCCCGTGACGTCTTCGATGAGCGGCTCGGCGTCGAGCAGTTCGTAGCCTTCGGCGTACGCGTGCATGAGGCCGTACTCGATGCCGTTGTGCACCATCTTGGCGTAGTGACCTGCGCCGACGGGACCGACGTGGACGAATCCGTTCTCGCGCGGACCCTCGGGGCGCAGCGCGTCGAAGATCGGCATGACCTTCGCGACGTCGTCCTTGCTGCCGCCGACCATCAGCGCGTAGCCGTTGTCCCGACCCCACACGCCGCCGGACACACCGCAGTCGAGGTAGCCGATGCCGTTCTCCGCGAGGAGATCAGCGTGAGGCTGATCGTCGGTGAAGCGCGAGTTGCCGCCGTCGATGACGACGTCGCCCGGGGAGAGGAGTCCGGCCAGTTCGGTGACCGAGTTACGTGTCACCTCACCGTGCGGAACCATCAGCCAGACCACCCGAGGCGCCTCGAGAGCGTCGACGAGGGCCTTCAGATCGGCGACGTCCGACACCTCGGGGCGGGGATCGTAGCCGACGACGTCGTGACCCGCGTCCTTGACTCGGGCGCGCATGTTGTCGCCCATTTTG
>JASLJL010000527.1 GCA_030152405.1 Gordonia sp. (in: high G+C Gram-positive bacteria)
TGCGAGCGTGCTCGGTCTGCTCGGTGCGGGAGATCTCGATGAGGACTCCTGGGAGGAGATCGAGGACACCCTGGTGATGGCCGATCTCGGCACCGCCGTGACCGGAGTAGTCGTCGAACGACTGCGCGAAGAACTGGCCGCGGGCAAGGTCCGCACGGCCGACGACGCACGCGCGGCACTGCGCCGGATTCTGGTGGAGCAGCTGCAGCCCAAGCTCGATCGATCGGTGAAGGCGTTGCCGCACGCCGACGGCCCGGCCGTGGTGCTCGTGGTCGGCGTGAACGGCGTCGGCAAGACCACCACCACCGGCAAGCTGGCCCGCGTGCTCGTCGCCGACGGACGTCGAGTGACGCTCGGCGCCGCCGACACCTTCCGTGCCGCTGCAGCCGATCAGCTTCAGACGTGGGGCGAGCGGGTCGGCGCCGGCATCGTGCGCGGCAACGAGGGCGCCGATCCGGCGTCGGTCGCCTTCGACGCGGTCAGCAAGGGCATCGATGACGGCGTCGACGTGGTGCTCATCGACACCGCGGGGCGCCTGCACACCAAGACCGGGCTGATGGACGAACTCGGCAAGGTCAAGCGAGTGGTGGAGAAGAAGGTCCCGGTCGACGAGGTGCTCCTCGTGCTCGACGCCACCGTCGGCCAGAACGGCCTCAATCAGGCCAAGGTGTTCGCCGACGTCGTCTCGTTGACCGGTGTGGTCCTGACCAAGCTCGACGGAACAGCGAAGGGCGGCATCGTCTTCCGGATCCAGGAGGAACTGGGTGTCCCGGTGAAGCTCGTCGGTCTCGGCGAGGGCGCCGACGATCTGGCGCCCTTCGAGCCCGAGGCGTTCGTCGACGCCCTGTTGTAGTCGCTTCGACGCTGTACAGCGACGCATCATCCCCGTCCGGCTCAGCCGGGCGGGGATCTGTCGTTTCGGCGCAGTCTCGTCGTCTCGTCTCAGACGTCCAGCCGCTTGCGGCCACGACTGAATGGTGATTCAATTCTTGACGACGGAAGAATTGAATCGTGATTCATTTAAGGAGCACCGTGGCGTACCGACCGACGGAGGCGACGCGTCGCACGGCGCAGGCCAAACGTGCCGCGATGCTCGGAGCGGCCAGAGCGCTCGTCGCCGACGCAGGCTTCTCGGCGGCGACCGTCGCCGCGATCGCCGAAGGCGCCGACGTGAGCGTCGGATCGGTCTACTCGTATTTCGACAACCGCGAGACGTTGCTCGCCGAGGTGTTCCGTGCGGCCGCCGAGTACGAGTTCGCTCGAGTCGCCGCAGCCGTCGAGGAGGCCGGTGACGATCCGCTCGCACAGCTCGACGCCCTGATCGTGACGTTCGCCGACCGCGCGCTACGTGGACGCCGACTCGCGTGGGCGCTGCTGTTCGAACCGGTGATCCCCGCGGTCGACGCCGAACGTCTCCGCCTGCGCCAGTGGTACCGCGACCTGGGGGAGTCGGTGATCGCCTCGGGAGTGTCCGAGTCGGTCTTCGTCGAGCAGGACGTTCGGGTGGCGGCTTCGGCGATCATGGGCGCGATCTCCGAAGCCCTGGTCGGCGCACTCCGTCCCGACACGGCACCCCCGGCCGGCACGTCCGACTCCCTGCTCGACACCATCCGCGCCTTCTGCCACCGCGCACTCGGCGCCGCCCAGACCCCACCGAAGGAGAACCGATGACCTCCACCCATGAAGTGTTCAACCAGGCCGCGCCGCGCGTCGATGTGAACGAGTACCTGACCGACCTGCCGCTGGTGGAAGCGGTCGAGGCCTACGGAGCGTCGTGGGCCACCGACCAGCTGACTGAGGCAGGGGCACTCGTCGGTCGAGCCGACTTCCAGCGCGACGCCGAACTCGCCAACACGATCACGCCGACCCTCCACACGCACGATCGGTGGGGCCACCGCGTCGACGAGATCGAGTTCCATCCGTCCTACCACCGCATCATCGGTGCCGCGATCGAGCACGGCGCGCACACCAGCTGCTGGGACGAGCCTCGCGACGGCGCCCACGTCGCACGCGCCGCGATGTTCATGCAGTTCGGGCAGGTGGAGCCGGGCCACGCGTGCCCGGTCAGCATGACTCACGCCGTCGTGCCGTCGCTGCGCGTCGATCCGGACCTCGCCGACCTCTGGATCCCACGCACTCTGTCGCGCGACTACGATCCCTCGCTCGCCGATCCGGCGAAGACCTCGGCGATCTTCGGCATGGCCATGACGGAGAAGCAGGGCGGCTCGGACATCCGCGCCAACACCACCCGTGCCGTCGACAACGGCGACGGAACGTACCGCATCACCGGACACAAGTGGTTCTGTTCGGCACCGCAGTCGGATGCGTTCCTCGTCCTCGCGAAGACCGAGCCGGGCGTCACCTGCTTCGTGGTCCCGCGCACCCTGCCCGACGGCACCCGAAACACGTTCGCCATCCAGCGGCTCAAGGACAAGCTCGGGAACAAGTCGAACGCGTCGAGTGAGATCGAGTTCTCCGACACCGTCGGCTGGCGCCTGGGAGACGAGGGCGCCGGCGTCCGCACGATCATCGAGATGGTCAACCAGACCCGCCTGGACTGTGCGCTCGGCAGTGCCGCCGGGATGCGGCAGTCCGTCGCCGAAGCCGCATGGCACGTTCGACACCGGTCGGCATTCGGCGCCACGCTCATCGACCAGCCCGCGATGACCGCGGTGATCGCCGACCTTCAGGTGGAGGCCGAAGCGGCCATGTGGACGGCGATGCGTCTGGCATCGGCCTACGACGACGACTCCGAGCAGTCACAGGCGTTCCGTCGACTCGCGACCGCCGTCGGCAAGTACTGGGTGTGCAAGCGCGGACCGAACCATGCCTACGAGGCCCTGGAGTGCCTCGGCGGCAACGGATACACCGAGGCGTTCCCGCTGGCCCGTCGCTTCCGCGAGCAGCCCGTCATGGCGGTCTGGGAGGGGTCGGGCAACGTGATCGCCCTCGACGTCCTGCGCGCCATGGTCCGCGATCCGCTGTCGGTCGAGGCTCTCGACGCCGAGTTCGAGCTCGCGCTCGGGCAGCATCACGCCTACGACCTGCACGTCGAGGGCACCCGCAAACTCGTCGCACAGGCCGCCGCAGATCCCGCGAACGCGCCCGCGATCGCGCGTCGTCTCACCGAATCGCTCGCGATCGCACTGCAGGGTTCGATCGTCATCCGGCAGGCCCCGTCGTTCGTCGCGGACGCGTTCGTCGCAGGGCGCATCGCCGATCCCGGTCAGATGTACGGCGTACTCGACTCGCGCCTCGACCTCGCCGCCATCGCCGGACGGGCGTGACGGCGTGCATCTGACAGCGGTCCTCGAACGCGCCGCCCGCACGGCGCCCCACAAACCCGCCCTCATCGCGGGCGACGACGAGATCAGCTATCGCAGGCTCCTGGACGAGGCGCGACGCGCGGCGACCGTCCTCATCGATGCGGGCGTCCGGCCCGGTGATCGAGTCGCGGTGATGACCTATAACACGCCCGGCTTCGTGGTCGCGGCGTTCGGCGCGTGGTTCGCAGGCGCCGTTCTGGTCCCCGTCAACCACAAGTTCGCCGCACCCGAAGTCGAGTACACGATCGACCACAGCGGGGCACGGGTCGGCGTCGTCGACGGAACGCTCGCCGCGACCACCGAGGGCACCGGTGCCACGTGGCTCACCACCGACTCGGCGGCCGACGGGTTCGCCGACTTCGACGCGCTCGTCGCCGCGGCCCCGCCGGTCCGGGCGCCGGTCGACGACGACGTCGACGCACCCGCTGAGATCCTCTACACGTCGGGCACCACGAGCTCGCCGAAGGGATGCGTTCACACCCACCGGGGTCTCTCGGCGGTGTCGCCGCTCATCGCGACGACGCTCGGATTCTCGCCGGACGAGCGGTTCCTCCTGGCCATGCCGATCTGGCACGCCGCGCCGCTGAACGACTGGCTGCTCACGATGATCTCGCTCACCGCGACGACAGTGCTGATGCGCGAGTACAACCCGATGGAGTTCCTGCCCGCCGTCGAGCGACACGCGATCACCGCGTTCTTCGGGTCACCGATCGCGTATCTGCTGCCGGTGCAGATGGCGGACGCCGGCCGACTGGACGTCGACGCGTACGACCTCTCGACGGTCCGCGCCTGGCTGTACGGGGGTGCGTCGCTCGGCGAGCACACCGCCCGCAGGCTGATCGACGTCTACCGCAGTGATCGGTTCTTCCAGGTGTACGGCATGAGCGAGACCGGACCGGTGGGGACCGCGCTGTATCCGCACGAGCAGACCACGAAGGCCGGATCGATCGGCCGCGGCGGAATGTACGGCGTCGACCTGCGCGTCGTGGACGCCGACGGCGTCGATCAGGGGCCGGGCGGAACCGGCGAGATCTGGTTGCGCGCGGACACCCGGATGGTCGGCTACCTCGACAACCCGGACGCGACGGCCGCGGCTTTCGACGGCCCGTGGTTCCGGACCGGCGACGTGGCGCGGGTGGACGACGACGGGTACCTCTTCATCGTCGACCGGCTGAAGGACGTCATCATCGTCGGCGGTGAGAACGTCCACTCTCAGGAAGTCGAGGAGGTGCTGCGCGGGCACCCCCGGATCGGGGACGTGGCCGTCGTCGGACGCCCGCATCCGGAGTGGGGCGAGACCGTGGTCGCCGTGTGTGTTCCCTCCGACGGCGACCGGGTGACAGTCGACGAACTGCGCGACTTCCTGTCCGGTCGGCTCGCGCGCTACAAGATCCCGCGTGACGTCGTCGTGGTGGACGCGTTGCCCCGCAATCCGAGCGGGAAGATCGTGAAGCACGTCCTGCGCGATCGGGTGAACGCTGTGACGTAACACGCGCGAAACGTGACGCGACCTCGCGTGACGTGTGCGAAACGTGCAAGCACTCGAGCGGCAACCTGGGGACGGGACAGTTGTCTCACACGTCGACAAGCGACGGGTGAGGAGGCCTGCAACAGTGAATGTGGCACTGCCGGACACAGTGTTCGGCTCCATCGACAGCGGTAACACCGCCTGGGTGATCGCGAGCGCGGGACTCGTTCTTCTGATGACTCCGGCGCTCGCGTTCTTCTACGGAGGACTCACGCGAGCCAAATCGGTACTCAACATGATGATGATGTCGTTCGGGGCGCTCGGCGTCGTCTCCGTCATCTACGTCCTGTGGGGCTTCTCGATGTCGTTCGGCAACACGCTGACCGGATCGAAGGACGTGCTCGGGATCTTCTCGAACCCGTTCGAGATCTTCGGGTCCGACCAGCTGATGCAGACACGAGAGGTCGGCGGGACCACGCAGGTGGTCGTCTGGGGCACCACCGGCATACCGGCGATCGTGTTCCTCGCGTTCCAGCTGACCTTCGCGGTCATCACGGTCGCGCTGATCAGCGGTGCGATCGCCGAGCGAGTCAAGTTCTCCACCTGGCTGCTGTTCAGCGCGCTCTTCGCGACGATCGTGTACTTCCCCCTGGCACACATGGTGTGGGGCGGCGGTCTGCTCTCGGGCGCCGAGGACGGCATAGCGGCCAAGATGTACGGAACCACCGACGGCGCTGCGACCGTCGCGCCGATCGACTTCGCCGGCGGCACCGTCGTGCACATCAACGCGGGCATGGCGGGACTCGTGCTCGCGCTGATCGTCGGCAAGCGCAAGGGATTCGGCAAGACGGCGTTCCGCCCGCACAACATCCCGTTCGTGATGCTCGGGGCCGCGCTCCTGTGGTTCGGGTGGTTCGGCTTCAACGCCGGCTCCGAACTCGGCGCCGACGCCACCGCGGGTCTGGTCTGGGTGAACACCACGGTCGCGACCGCGGCGGCGATGATCGGATGGCTCGTCGTCGAATGGTTCCGGGACGGTCACCCGACGAGCGTCGGCGCCGCGTCGGGCGTCGTCGCCGGACTCGTCGCCATCACACCGGCCTGCGCGGCGCTGACGCCGATCGGCTCGATCGCCCTCGGACTCGTGGCAGGCGGACTCGCAGCTCTCGCGATCAGCCTCAAGTACCGGTTCGGCTTCGACGATTCGCTCGACGTCGTCGGTGTGCACCTCGTCGCCGGACTCTGGGGCACGATCGGCATCGGCCTGCTCGCGAAGGACTCGGGCGTGTTCTACGGCCACGGGTTCGAACAACTGGCTGTTCAGACGGTTGTCGCCGGAGTCGCGCTGGTGTTCACCGCCGTCCTCACCGCCGTCATCGCCTTCGCCCTCAAGCCGCTCGGCTGGCGCGTCGACGACGAGGCCGAATTCGTCGGGATCGACGCCTCCGAACATGCGGAGAGTGCATATGAGCCCGCGTGATTCCGCCGAAGACGTTGTCGCGACCGGCATCTCGCGCCGTACGCTCGAGTTCACAGGGAAAGGTCGATTCATATGAAGCTGGTCACCGCAATCGTCAAGCCGTTCACGTTGGAAGACGTGAAGGCGGCACTCGAACAGATCGGGATCGTCGGCATGACGGTCAGCGAAGTTCAGGGTTACGGACGTCAGAAGGGACACACCGAGGTCTACCGCGGTGCCGAGTACGCCGTCGACTTCGTGCCGAAGGTCCGTGTGGAGGTGATCGTCGACGACGACGTCCTCGATCAGGTCACCGAGACCATCGTCGAGGCGGCCCGGACGGGCAAGATCGGCGACGGAAAGGTGTGGGTGACCACCGTCGAGTCGGTCATCCGGGTGCGTACCGGTGAACGTGGACCCGACGCGATCTAGCCCGGCGTCGTTCCCCTCGGCCCGGCGAGTGCTCCTGCGAGCAGGCGATCTTCACGGTCAAGAGCTCCGGGACGCGCTCGCCGACCGGGCGCAGGCGTGGATCAGTGCTCGCGCCGACGAACTGGGGATCGTCGACGGCAGCGGTTTCGCCGTCGTCGCGGTCGGCAGTCTCGGGCGTCGCGAGATGGTCGGGTACTCCGATCTGGACCTCATCCTCGTCCACGACGATCGCCACCGCGACCGGCTCTCCGACGTCGCCGACGGACTCTGGTATCCGATCTGGGACGCCGGAGTGAAGCTCGACCACAGTGTCCGATCGGTCCCGGAGGCGATGAAGGTCGCGCGGGACGATGTGACGGCCGCGCTCGGCATGCTCGACGCCCGCTTCATCGCGGGCGACGCCGACTTGGCGGCCCTCCTCATCTCCTCGGTCCGCAATCTGTGGCGAGCGGAGGCCCGCATGCGGCTGCCGGAGGTTATCGACACCGCGAAGGCGCGCTGGGATCGGACCGGGGACATAGCGCACCGCGCCGAACCGGATCTGAAGAACGGTCGCGGGGGACTGCGCGATGTGCAACTGCTCGACGCGCTCGCGTTCGCGCATCTCACCGACGGTCTGGGACGCCTCGATCCA
>JASLJL010000036.1 GCA_030152405.1 Gordonia sp. (in: high G+C Gram-positive bacteria)
TGCCCGGCGTGATCGGCTCGCCGTCGACCTCAGCGTCCGACGGCGAGCCGCTCTCGGCGGAGGCGGTCGACCTGCGGAAGGTCGAGCGGTGCGAGTTCCGAGCCGGTCGCCTTCGACAGCAGGTAGTCGGCGAGCTCCGGATTCCGGGCGAGGAGGGGACCGTGCATGTACGTGCCGATGACGCTGCCCTGGACGACACCTTCGACGGGCTCTCCGCCACCGTTGCCCACGCCGTGCTTCACCCGCCCGAGCGGCTTGGCCGCAGCGCCGAGAGTGGTTCCGCCGCGGTGGTTCTCGAAGCCCGACAGCGGCTGAGTGAGTCCGTCGAGCGTGGGCTGGGTGATCAGTTCACCGATGGCGCGCACCTCACGCGGAGTCGTCGTCAGGTCGAACATGCTGACACCCGCGACCCGCTCGCCCGCCGACGTCTCGTACCAGTGGCCGAGCACCTGGATGGCCGCGCAGATCGCCAGCACCGGGGTGCCCTTCTCCGCGGCGCGCTGCAGTCCGGGATGCTCGGTCAGATGCCGCGTCGCCAATCGCTGTGCCGCGTCCTCGGCACCGCCGAGCGTGTACACGTCGAGTGAGTCGGGGACGTCCTCGCCCAGCGTCAGCTCGATGATCTCCGCGTCTAGCCCCCGCATCCGCGCACGCTGTCGCAGGATCAGGGCGTTTCCGCCGTCACCGTAGGTGCCCATCACATCGGGCAGGACCAGACCGATCCGCAGCGTCGACTCACTCATCACTTCTCCTCCGCGGTCGCATCGGCGCCCGCCCTGGTCATCGCGATCGCGAGGTCGCGGAACGCCGTGTAGTTGGCGAGCACCTCGACTCGCCCGGGAGGACAGTTCTTGATCGCGGCCAGCGGGTCGTCGACGACGGTGTGCTCGGCGCCCGCATACAGCAGTCGCACCGACAGGTCCGCCGCACGTTCGCCCGACGCCACGACAGTCGTGTTCTCGAAGGCCTCGAAGCGCACGTCCCACAGCCACGAGAGGTCCTCGCCGTCGGGCACCTGGCCGTTGACCGCGATCACCAGGCTGTCGGCGGACTCGTCGATCATCGACAGGGCTTCCTGCCAACCCGCGGGATTCTTCGCGAGCAGCGTGCGGATCCGGTGGTCGCCGAGACGTTGGACCCCGTAACGGCCGGCGATCTCACCGACCGTTCCGACGGCGCGGGTGGCGGCGGCCGGGTCGGCGCCCATCGCGACCGCGGTGGCGATGGCCTGGGTGGCGTTGCCGCGGTTGGCGCGGCCGGGGACCTTCAGCGTGAGGGGCGCGGTGAAGCCGTCCGGGCCGTAGACGTTGTCGTCGTCGAACCACCACTGCGGCTGCGGCCTGCGGAACGACGCGTCGCCGCTCGAGTACCAGTCGTCGTCGGTGCGGACGATCGGCTCACCGGACCGTGGGCACCCGACCGAGTCGCCCACCCAACTGGCGCCCGCGGCCACCCACACGACGTTCCGGCTGTCGAAGGCCGCGGAGGTCACGAGCACATCGTCGCAGTTGGCGACGATGACGGCGTCCGGATGCGCGGCGACCGCGCCACGGAGTCGGCGCTCGATCACGTTGATCTCGCCGACTCGGTCGAGCTGGTCTCGGGACAGGTTCAGCATCGTGATCACGCGCGGCGAGGTGTTGTCCGCGACCTGCGGCACGTGCATCTCGTCGACCTCCAGCGCGGAGACCGGCGCCTGTCGGTGCAGACTCAGCGTCGCGATGATTCCGGCATCCATGTTGGCGCCGTCCTCCTGGGTCGCGACGTCGCCGAGCGTGGACAGTGCGGCCGCCGTCATGCGCGTGGTCGTCGACTTGCCGTTGGTCCCGGTGATCAGCGCGGTCTTCTTACCCGCGGCCAGTCGAGACATGATCTTCGGGTCGATCTTCTCGGCGATGAGCCCGCCGATCATCGACCCCTTCCCACGTCCTGCGGTGCGCGACGCCCAACGGGCGGACGCTGCGGCGGCGAGAGCCGTGCGAGTGCGGATCGGGAGACGAGGGGCATCCGGCATGGTTCAAGTTTTCCACACGCGCACTGCTCGGCGGCGTGCGGCGCGTTCGCCGCGTCTAGCGGCCCTTGGAGTCATACGGTGAGATGACCACCCGATCGACGGAGAGGCTCGACATGAACGACGGCGGACCGGCGCCCGACGCCGAATCGGTGTACGGGGACGACGAGGGGACCGGTCACGGCGTCGTCCGGATCGCATCGGTGGCCGCACTCGGCGGACTCCTGTTCGGCTACGAGACCGCGGTCATCAACGGAGCGACGAACGCCCTCGAGGAAGACTTCGCCGTCAACTCCGGGGTGCTCGGCTTCGCCGTCGCCTCAGCGCTGCTCGGTGCGGCCGCCGGCGCGCTGACCGCGGGGCGGATCGCCGATCGGATCGGCCGCCTCAAGGTGATGAAGCTGGCCGCGGTGCTCTTCCTCATCAGCGCGTTCGGCTGCGCGTTCACGCCGTCGTCGTGGGGCACGGGCGGACTCGTCGTCTTCATCGCCTTCCGCGTGCTCGGCGGTTTCGCCGTCGGCATCGCATCGGTCATCGCGCCCGCCTACATCGCCGAGACGTCGCCGTCACGCATTCGAGGCAGGCTCGGCTCGTTGCAGCAACTCGCGATCGTGCTCGGCATCTTCCTGTCGTTCCTGGTCAATCTGGCGTTGCGCAACATCGCCGGCGGCGCCAACGAGCCGCTGTGGTTCGGGATGGACGCCTGGCGCTGGATGTTCCTGATGATGGCGATCCCCGCGGTGGTCTACGGCGTCCTGGCGGGGACGATTCCGGAGTCGCCGCGCTTCCTCATCTCCCAACAGCGACTGCCGGAAGCCCGCGCGGTCCTGGAACGGCTGCTCGGCGAACGCGACCTGGAGCTCACCATCAGCCGCATCCGGTCGAGCATGGACACGGAGAAGAAGTCGTCGTGGCGGGACCTCACTCGTCCGACCGGCGGTGTGTACCCCGTCGTCTGGATCGGCCTTCTGCTGTCGGTCTTCCAGC
>JASLJL010000047.1 GCA_030152405.1 Gordonia sp. (in: high G+C Gram-positive bacteria)
CCGACTCCGGGCAGCGCAGCTCCTGAAGTCCGACGACGTCGGGTGACCTGTCGGCCAGCCAGTCGTCGAATCCGCGCCGCCGGGCCGCTCTGATGCCGTTGACGTTGAACGAAGTGACAGTGAAACCCACGCCACAACAATGCCCTCTGGCTCATATCGGGTTGCCTCCGACTGACAGAATGTACGCATGAGCCGTCCCCATGTGTCGCACCAGAACCGCAATCTGCGCACTCTCGAGCAGTCGGAGAAGCTGCAGAACGTCTGCTACGAGATCCGCGGTCCGGTGCACGCGCATGCCGCGCGGCTGGAGGCCGAGGGCCACCGCATCCTGAAGCTCAACATCGGCAACCCGGCCATCTTCGGATTCGAGGCGCCGGACGTGATCCTGCGCGACATGATCCACGCCCTCCCCTATTCGCAGGGCTACTCGGAGTCGGCGGGTGTGCTCTCCGCCCGTCGCGCCGTGGTCACCCGCTATGAGCTCATCCCCGACTTCCCGTACTTCGACGTCGACGACGTCCTGCTCGGCAACGGTGTCTCCGAGCTCATCACGATGACGATGCAGGCTCTGCTCAACAACGGCGACGAGGTGCTGATCCCGGCGCCCGACTACCCGCTGTGGACGGCGATGACGGCGCTGTCCGGCGGCACGCCCGTGCACTACAAGTGCGACGAGGACAACGGCTGGAATCCGTCGATCGAAGACATCGAATCGAAGATCACGCCGAACACCAAGGCGATCGTCGTCATCAACCCGAACAACCCGACCGGAGCCGTGTACTCGCGAGAGGTGCTGCAGCGACTGGTCGACGTCGCGCGCAAGCACCAACTGCTGCTCCTGGCCGACGAGATCTACGACAAGATCCTCTACGACGACGCCGAGCACATCAATGTCGCGTCGCTGGCCCCCGATCTGCTCGTCTTCACGTTCAACGGACTGTCGAAGGCGTACCGCGTGTGTGGCTATCGTGCGGGCTGGGTGGTGATGACCGGCCCGAAGGATCACGCGCAGGGCCTGATCGAGGGCATGGGTATCCTGGCGTCGACGCGACTCTGCGCCAACGTCCCCGCGCAGCATGCCATCCAGGTGGCGCTCGGCGGCTACCAGTCGATCAACGATCTGGTCCTGCCGGGCGGGCGTCTGTTGGAGCAGCGCAACGTCACGTGGGACAAGCTGAACGAGATCCCCGGCGTGAGCTGCGTGAAGCCGATGGGTGCGTTGTACGCGTTCCCGCGTCTGGATCCAGAGGTCCACGAGATCCACAACGACGAGAAGTTCGTACAGGATCTTCTGCTGCAGGAGAAGATCCTCGTGGTGCAGGGTTCGGGCTTCAACATGCCCGACACCGAGCACTTCCGAATCGTGACGCTTCCGTGGGCTCGAGACCTGACGGATGCGGTCGAGCGGATCGGCAACTTCTTGTCATCTTATCGCCAGTGACCTGCGGAAACGCCAGCGCTAACTAGAGCTAGCGCGTTATGTGTCACCGGTGGTACCGTGTCAACGAACAATGGCACGATCGGAGACGACATGACGGACTGGCAGCGCACCGACATCACGGCTGGTGCCGTGACGATCGCGACGTTCGCGTACGGCGACACCGCCGATGAGAGCCGCCCCGCGGTCGTGCTTGTGCACGGGTGGCCGGACACTCACCACCTGTGGGACAACGTGGCCCCGCGACTCGCCGAGCACTACCGCGTCTTCGCGTACGACACGCGCGGATTCGGTGAGAGCGATCGACCCGACGACGTGCCGGCGTACGCGCTGCCGGGACTGGCCGACGACCTGTTCGCAGTCATCGCCGCCGTCACCGACGGCGGGTCGGCGCACGTCGTCGCCCACGACTGGGGTTCGGTGCAGGCGTGGGAGGCCGTCACGACCCCCGGAGCCGAGAAGGCGATCCGCTCGTTCACGTCCGTGTCGGGCCCCAATCTCGACTTCCTCGGCGAATGGGCACGCGCCCAGATCTCGTCGCCGACACCCGGCAACATCGGGCGCGCACTCTCGCAGGTCGCGTCGTCCGCGTACACCGGCTTCTTCCAGATCCCCGGCGTCTCCGACGCGTTCTTCCGCACCTTCGGCACCGAGAAGATCTGGACCGAGTTCCTCCACGCGGTCGAGGGGACTCCGCGCGAGAACGTGTCGTTCGCGCCGACCCTGCGCGACGACATGATCTCCGGGCTCAAGCTGTACCGCGCGAACATCCGCGGCAAGCTCGCACGACCGAACCCACGGCCGACCAAGGTGCCGGTGCTGCAGGTGGTCAACGAACGTGACATCGCACTGCGCTCGGCGATCTTCGACGACACGCACAATCACGCCGAGAAGCTGTGGCGCAAGGCCAGCACCACCGGACACTGGCTGCCGTACACCAATCCCGGCTACCTCGTGGAGACCGCGCGGGAGTTCATCGACTTCGTCGAGAACGGCACTTCGAGCGCGCCCAACACCATCGACCGCGCGCGTCAGTTGACCGCACCGCAACAGCTCGCGGGCAAGCTCGCGGTGATCACCGGCGCGGGCAGCGGCATCGGCCGGGAGACGGCGTACGCCCTCGCCGGACTCGGCTGCGAGGTCGTCCTCGCCGACATCGACGTGGCAGCCGCCGAAGAGACCGCCACCGAATGCAAGGGCAAGGGCGTCCTGACCAACGTCTACGAACTGGACGTCTCGAAGGTCGCCGACGTCAACGAGTTCGCCGAGACCGTCCGCGCCCGCCACGGCGTCGCCGACATCGTGGTGAACAACGCGGGC
>JASLJL010000113.1 GCA_030152405.1 Gordonia sp. (in: high G+C Gram-positive bacteria)
TGTCAGGCCAGGCCGGCGTCGTGGACGATGATCGCCACCTGCACGCGGTTGGTGGCTCCGAGCTTGGCGAAGATGTGAGAGATGTGCGCCTTGACGGTCGGGACGCTCATGTAGAGCTCAGCAGCGATCTCGGCATTGGACGCGCCTTTCGCCAAGCACAGCGCGACGTCGCGCTCACGGTCGGTGAGATCGCGCAGGGCCTCCTCGGCCCGACCTGACCGGTCGCCGCCGGTCCCGTCGACCACCTGTTTGATGAGGGCTGCCGTCACCGACGGGCTGAGCGCGGGCTGACCGGAGAGGACGTTGTCGATCGCGGTGACGATGTCGCGGGGCGGGGTGTCCTTGAGCAGGAATCCGTCCGCACCGACTGCGAGCGCCCTGACCACGTAGTCGTCTGCGTCGAAGGTGGTCAGCACGATCACCGCGGGCGGTTCGGGCAGGCCCTTGAACTCCGACGTCGCGGCGATCCCGTCGAGCACCGGCATGCGCAGGTCCATCAGCAGCAGGTCGACGGGATCGGAGGCGTGCAGGTCGAGTGCCTCGCGGCCGTTTCCCGCCTCCGCGACGACGTCGAATCCGGTGCTGCCGCCGAGCAGGAGCCGCAGCCCGGAGCGGACCAGCGGGTCGTCGTCGACGAGCATGATGCGACGCTTGCGTCCGGGGTTCTCGGTGGGGATCACGCCTGCCACGGTAGCCACACCCTCAGCTCGAACGCGCGATCCACTGTCCGTGTCGATTGAGTGCCGCCGAGCAGCGCGACACGTTCGGCGAGCCCGACGAGGCCGAACCCGGATTCGGGCGGCGGGGCCGCCACGACCGACAGCGGGTTCACGATCCGCAGGTCGAGGCCGTCCCCGGGCCGACCGGAGACGGCGACCCGCACTCGGCTGGCGGGAGCGTGCTTCCGCGCGTTCGTCAGGGCCTCCTGCACGCACCGGTACAGGGTGCGGCCCAACACCGAGGGCAGTTCCTGCAGGTCGGCGTCGCAGTCGACGTCGATGCGCATACCCGCCCGGCGGTTGTCCTCGATCAGTTCCCGCACGTCGAGGACCGTCGCCTGCGGCGGTTCGGGATCGGCGTCTCCGGGTCCGTCACGGAGCACGCCGAGCACTTCGCGCAATTCGGTCAGCGCCTGGTGCGACGTCTCCTGGATGGTCTGCGCGGTCTCCCTGACCTGCTCGGGGCCGAGGTCGTCTCGGAAGGCGAGCGCGCCCGCGTGCATGCTGACCGTCGAGATCCGGTGCGCGAGCACGTCGTGCATCTCGCGTGCGATGCGTGCACGTTCGGCGACCTGTGCCTCGCGGACTCGTGAGTGCTGCTCGGCCTCGGCGAGCGTGGCGCGCATCCGCAGGCTGGCGAGCAGTTCGCGCCGTGATCCGACGTACATTCCCCACGCGATCACCAGGCAGATGGCGACCGAGATGAAGCCGATGTCCACCAGCGTCGTCGGCGGCTCATCGGGAGTCTTCAGCAGGTATTCGGACGCGGCGGCGCTGCCGACGGTCAGGATCACCTGCGGGACGATCTCGCGCCAGCGACGACGCGTCGACAACGACACGAGTGCCAGCGCGGCGGGCCCGGCCGCCGTCGACGACACCACTCCGACGATGTTGGTGAACGTCGCGACCGCGACCGGATGTGTCCGCCGGAAGGCGAAGGTGACGGCGAACGCGATCGCGCCGAGCGCCAGGTCGACCGCGATCGACCAGCGACGCTCGTCCCACAGGTACGAGACGCGGGGCGCCCACGTCAGTGCGGAGATCGCGACGACGAGGATCACTCGCCACGTCTGACTCCACCAGGTCAACGTCGGCTGATAGTCCTCGGGGCGCACGACTGTCAGGCTATCCCCGTCCGACGACGCGGCGCGCCCTACGGCGGTCGACGCGGATCTCATACTTTCGGATGAGGCGATTCGATCCTGTGGGCGGATGCCCGGGCCGCCGGGACCGACCAGGATGGAATCCATGATCGAAGTGAAGAACCTCTCGAAGCGGTACGGCGATTTCGTCGCCGTCGACGACGTGTCGTTCACCTGCAAGCCGGGGCGCGTGACCGGCTTCCTCGGACCGAACGGCGCAGGCAAGTCGACGACCATGCGCATCATCGCCGGCCTGACGCCCGCGGGCACCGGGTCGGCGACCATCAACGGTGTCGCCTACCGCGACATCCCGAACCCGTCGACGCACGTCGGCGTCCTGCTCGACGCGTCGGCGCAGCACGCCGGTCGCACGGGCGCCGAGATCCTCCGACTGTCGGCGATGACGATCGGCGCGCCGATGTCACGCGTCGACGAGGCACTGGCGATGGTCAGCCTCACCCAGGAGGAGGCGGGCCGACGAGTCCGCAACTACTCGCTCGGCATGCGCCAGCGCCTCGGCATCGCGAACGCGCTGCTCGGCGACCCGCAGGTCCTGATCCTCGACGAGCCGGCCAACGGCCTCGATCCGGCGGGCATCCACTGGATGCGGACACTCCTCCGCGAGTACGCCGACCGCGGCGGCGCCGTCCTCCTCTCGTCGCACCTGCTGCACGAGATCGAGATCATCGCCGACGACCTCATCGTCATCGGGCACGGCCGGATCGTCGCCCAGGGCACCAAGGAGGAGTTGCTCGCCGGTTCCGGCTCGGTGGTGCGCAGCTCCGACGACAATCACCTCGGCTCGGCCCTGCAGAACGCCGGCGTGGCGTTCCACGCCCGGCAGGACGGCGGGTTCAGCGTCGAGCAGACACCCGACGTGGTGGGCCGCATCGCCCTCGACGCGCAGGTTCATCTCGTCGAACTCCGCGGCGGCGACTCCGCGGGACTCGAGGACATGTTCCTTCAGCTCACCCAGCAGACTCAGCGCGAAGGAGTGAACCGATGACCGCGACCACCGCAGCCCCCGTCTTCGCGGGCGACGGAATCCCGTTGTCCCGACTGGTGAAGGTCGAGCTGCGCAAGCTCGTCGACACCCGTGCCAGCTTCTGGCTGTCGCTCTCGATCGCCGCGATCGCCGCGGTCATCGCCGTCATCGTCCTGATCGTCGGCAGCAGTCATCCCGAGGACGTCACCTTCGACAACCTCTTCAACCTGATGACCGCTCCGATGGCGTTCCTGCTGCCGGTCATGGCGATTCTGCTGGTGACCAGCGAGTGGAGTCAGCGCAACGCGTTGACGACGTTCACGATGGAGCCCCGTCGGGAACGGATCGTGGCCGCGAAGTTCATCGCGGTGATGATCGCCGCCGTCGCCGCCGTGGTGGTGGCGCTCGTCCTCGGCGCCGTCGCCAACCTGGTCGGCGGACTGATGTTCGGCGACCAGGCCGGATCGTGGGACATCACCGGCATCTCGTTGTTCGCCGGCATCCTCGGAATGCTGATCGGTGTTCTCATGGGCTTCGCGTTCGCCGCGCTGTTCCTGAACACTCCCGCCGCGATCGTCGCGTACTTCGTGGTCCCGACGGTGCTGCAGATCATCGGCGGCGTGATCCCGTGGGTGCGCGAGAACCTGCTCGACTGGATCGACGTCAACACCGCACAGATGCCGCTCCTCGAGGGCGACTGGCCGACCGGCTCCCAGTGGGCGCACATCGTGGTCGCGTGTGTGGTCTGGATCGTCATCCCCCTGGTCTTCGGTGTGAACCGAATCATGCGTTCAGAGATCAAGTGATCTGGAGGAACTGAACGCTTGCACGCGAACGGCGCGTCCCACATCTCCCGGGGCGCGCCGTTCGTGTGTTCTCAGGCGACGTCGTAGTGTTCGGCGTCGAACGTCCGGGTGGCCTTGCGATAGGCGAACGTGAAACCCGGCCAGTTCTGGGTGTTCTTGCCCGCGGCAGTCGTGTACCAGCCGTGGCAGCCGTCGGCCCAGACCGACTTCGCGAGACGTTGCTGAATGGTGTCGTTGAAGTCGGACTGCACGTCGCGACGGACGCTCATCCACCGCGCTCCGCTCCGCACCAGCGCGTCGACCGCTCCCTTCACATACGCGAACTGCGATTCGAGCATGTAGACGATCGAGTTGTGCGACAGGTTCGTGTTGGGGCCGTAGAGCATGTAGAAGTTCGGGAATCCC
Source organism: Gordonia sp. (in: high G+C Gram-positive bacteria) (assembly GCA_030152405.1). Classification (GTDB taxonomy): domain Bacteria; phylum Actinomycetota; class Actinomycetes; order Mycobacteriales; family Mycobacteriaceae; genus Gordonia. The sequence continues at coordinate 4,058 of JASLJL010000113.1, forward strand.
GCCACGCTGAGACCGAGGTACGCGTGCGCGCCGTCGCGCCATTCGTCGTTCAGGTCGGCGCCGCCGATCCCGGTGATCGACATCGGCGCCAAGAACTGGGTGGCGGCGAATCCGGTGCCGAGGATGATCGCGTCCACCTCGTGCAGCCGCCCGTCG